>NZ_JBNPON010000021.1:0-48535 GCF_050315195.1 Clostridium sp. SGI.024
ATTTATATTAATTATTTTTATTTATCTAAATTATTAATCACTAAACTTTAATCGTTATCTATTTCTATATTAATATATTATAATTTATAGATATATGTGTTATAAAAAACACTCCATATTAGGAGTATTTTAAATTTATTCACTATCTAATAAGGCTTGTATTATTTTTTCAACTCTATTATCTACAACTTCATATACTATCTCTAACCCATTTCTCTCCCCCTTAATTATTCCAATGCTTTTTAATTTTTGAAGATGTTGAGAAATAGTTGATTGAGGCATACATAGGCAACTATGCATATTAGTTACATTACAACATCCTTTCTCTAAAAGATTTTTTACTATACACAGTCTTACCGGATGAGCCAAAACCTTTAAAAACTCTGCTACATCCTCATATTGCTTATAATTATTATCCACCATATCACCCCATAATATTGTTTCCGTTTTTTCTTAGATTGTTATTTTAATATCAATAATATTATTATATCCAAATTTTAAGATATTGTTAGTTATTTGTCAAGTTAAATTAGTAAATCCAATTTTTTATTTTTATTTTCCCTCTTCCAAGTTCTAATATTCCTCTTTTTTCAAGTCCCTTTAGGCTTCTACTTACTACTTCTCTTGATGATCCAATATCAGCAGCTATTTTTTCATGAGTTGTGTATATAATCTTAGCCCCATTATTATTTGCAAGTTTTAAATTAAAATAGTCTATAATCCTGTTTTCAATACTACTAAAGGTTACTTTTTCAAAGCCTTCTACTACGTTTTCAAATTTATTATATAAATTTCTAAACATATACTTTAAAAAACTATTACTATTAATTAAATATCTTTTAAATAAATCCATTGGAAGTATTGCAATTATTGCATTTTCCTCAACATCTGCAAAAGATACTTCATCAGAATCTGTTAATGCACATAAAATCGTATTAAAGCAGCTATCTCCTTTTCCAATTCTATAAAGAGTTACTTCTTTACCATCATCTCCAATTTTATATATTCTAAGACGTCCTTCTAAAATAAATGAAAATCCTATACAACTAACCTTATTACTAAAAACATTTTGACCTCGTTCATAATTACTTACTAAAACCCTCTTTAATATAATTTCTAATACATCATTCTCCAATTCCTTTAAAAAAGGATAATTTTTCAATAATTCATCTCTTAAATCCATTTTTCCCCCTTAAATAAAAAAGTAAAGCTATTATAATTGTAGCTTTACTTTTTCTTATATTCAACTTATTAAATAATTTTAATAAGGATAATTACTATAAATTTAACAATGAGTCTATTCTTGGTTTATCAAAACCAACTACTATACTACCATTAATATCTATAACTGGTACTCCCATTTGGCCACTTTTGTTTACCATTTCTATAGCTGCTGCTCTATTTAATCCAACATTTACTTCTTCATAGTTAACGTGTTTACTTGTTAAGTAATTTTTTACCTTTGTACACCATGGACATGTGTTTGTTGTATATACTTTTATATTATTCATTTTCAATTCCCCCGAATCATAAATTCTTTTTTATGATATAAGTATATTCCAACAATATTTTTTTGACTGTAACAAAGTCACATTATATATTTATTTTATATTTGCTCTTCTTCAAGTCTTCTTATTATTTTAACACTCTTTTTTATTGTTTTAATTTTAAATATAAAGTAATAATACTTAAATATTATAACTACTACTATAAATGCCTTCATAAATAGGCTGTCTATCAAAATTAATGGAAACATAAGCATAAAATCTGAAAATGCAAGAATACATATCTTATCCTTTAGTGTCATTGATCTTTCTCTAACAAAGGACTCTAAATGCTTTTTATATAGATTTGTGCTAATAAACCAGTTATTAAATCTATCAGATCCTCTAGCAAAACAGAAGGATGCTAAAAGTAAAAATGGAGTGGTTGGCAATATAGGAAGGATAACACCGATAGCTCCTAGAACCACTGAAATAAGACCTAATGTTATATAAAAATATTTTTTTATAGATTTCATATTATAGCTCCTCCTTATTTTCTTAAACTATTTTCTTATTTTCTAACTTATAAACCTTATCACATATTGCAGTTATAGATTTTCTATGTGAAATAAGAATTATAGTTTTATCCTTACAATTTTCATTTATTGACTTCAAAATTTTTCCTTCATTTAAAGCATCTTAATTACTTGTTGGTTCATGTAAAATCAAAATTTCACCATATAGAAACTTAAGTTAATATTTATCTCATAATTTTAACATCAGTTGTAGCTCTATAATTCCTTAATGTTCTTTTATCTTATCCAGATTTTTGTTAACTCCTTAACTCCAATAGAGTTCTTATTAATATTCCTTAGTCTTTCTTCTCCATTTTTATATAATAGGTCTTCCTTTAATTCTATTAATGAATCTAAAACTGCCAGTTTCTTCTTTTACTAAATCGTCCTTGTTCATAACATATATTTTCTTAGCTTCTTTAACATTAGCCAATCTATCAGACATTACTAGTTTAGTTTTTTATTTAGAAAGGTCATATATTGCTTTCCACACCACTATATACTTTTTCTATTTATATTAATTTTAATATAATAAAATATATTGATAGTATATATTAATTGATATTAATTTTCTATATATATAATTAAAATAATTAAATTATTATCAAAAAAATAACTTTATATGTTTATTATTCAGTAATGCTTTGTAAGTACCTATATACTTCTTAAATATATAGGAGTCTGTTTTAGAAAAATGTTGTTAGAAATCATAGCACTGAATAGAGTAATTAAATCTTGTCAAAAATCAAAAATAAATATATCTATTTTTTATTGAAAGGAAAAAACATATGTATCTAAATGAAATACAAGAATTTGATAATGCTCCAGTAGAAGATAAACTAAATATAGTAAATAAGTATAACAGTAACCTTGCATTTATTGATTTATTAAAAAATAGAGCAATTCAATGTTGCCCCCACTGCAATTCTGAAAAAATCATAAAATTTGGTAAGTATAATAATCTTCAAAGATATAAATGTTCAAATAAAAATTGTAATAAAACATTTTCTCCAAAAACGAAAACCTTATTTAGTTATTCAAAAAAATCAGCTGACCTATGGATCAAATATTTTATTTTATTGAATAATGGTAAATCACTTAGAGAGTGTTCGACTATTCTTAATATTAATTTAGCAACCTCCTTTTATTGGAGACATAAAATACTAGTTACTCAAAACAAAAATTACTACAATATTATGAAAAATTATGTGGAAGTAAGTAAAGTTATGCTGTTTGAAAATTTTAAAGGTGATAGAAATGCTAAGTATAATAGAAAAGAAAAAGTTTTTATAGCTTGTGCAATGGATAGTAATAAATCTTTATTATCAAAAGTAATTAGTAGATATACTATTTCTCTTAATTCTATAAAAGATAATTTCTCATATAACATCGATGATAATGCCATTTTATCTGCCTATAATGATAGATACTTTGAAATTTATTCCTCAAGACATAATACAAAACTTTTACCAATACAAAATAAAACAATTTCTACTATTATTAATCAAATAAAATCAAATAATCTATCAAGTAAAAACAATTTATATGTAGAAGATATAGAACAATTAAACTATACTTTACCTAAAAAATGCTTATTTATTCACAGTTTTTCATTAAATATAAAGAGATGGCTAGTTAGATTTAGAGGGGTCGCAACTAAATATCTTGAAAATTATTTAAATTGGCACATTCTTGAATTCAGTAATAAATATAAAACTTTTACACTAAACCAAATAGACTTATTCAAAAAATTCTTAAAAGGATATTCTTATATTAGGATAAAGGACTTTCCAACTTATAAATTAATGTTTCAACATAATATTTAACATATAAAAATCTGTAAATATTAATTTAAATAATAGTACTATAATTTTGAAAATTATCTTATACGTGTCTCTAATCTTAATATATTAACAACATTTTTCTAAAACACAGTTATATATAGTAATATATATCTATAGGCTTCTAATTTATTTTTATATAAAATAAAAAACCCAGCTAATGCTGAGTTTTGAATGAATTACATATTAAAATTAACTTTATTGGTGTACTGTTTCTCCAGAATCTTCCTTATTAAAATACTTAACTAAAAGTAAGATTCCCAAAACTAGTATTCCTAAAAATATTAAGAATTGAATTGTATATGAAAGAGTAACACCACCAGTAATTAATGTTGCTATAAATTTAAATAAATATGCAACAACCCATGCCAATATAAATTGATATATAACTGATATATACATCATCTTACTTCCATATTCTTTTCTCATAACACTTATTACTGCAAAGCATGGTGTATATAATGAAACAAATACTAGAAAACTTAAAGCTGTTATTCCAGTAAACATAGTTGGTAAAACTACAGCTAAATCTCCATAAACTATTTCCATAGTACCAATTATTACTTCTTTTGCTGCAAGTCCTGTAAGTATTGATACTCCAGCTTCCCATCCACCAAAACCTAATGGCTTAAATATAGGTGATAATAATCCTCCAATTTTAGCTAAGAAACTAGTGTTTATTTCTTCTGTAAATCCATTCATATTAAAGTATGTTAAGAACCAAACTACTATTGAAACTGCAAATATTAGTGTTCCAGCTCTTATTATAAAGCCTTTAGACTTATCCCAAGCATTTACAATTATATTTTTAAAACTTGGTAATTTGTATTCTGGAAGTTCTAATATAAATGGTTGTTCATCTTTTTTAAATAATGTATTTTTAAATAGCAATCCAACTAAAATTGCTACAACAATTCCAAGTAAATAAAGACCCATTACTACAAATTCTTGATTAGATGCAAAGAATATTGAAGCAAATAAAGCATAAACCGGTAACCTAGCTCCACAAGTTACAAGTGGTGCTAATAAAGCTGTCATCTTTCTATCTTTTTCACTTTCTAAGGTTCTAGTTGCCATTATTGCAGGTGCTGAACATCCAAATCCCATTATCATTGGGATAAATGCTTTTCCTGACAATCCAATTCTTCTCATTATTTTATCCATAAGAAAAGCTATTCTTGACATATATCCACAATCTTCAAGGAATGAGATTCCAACAAAAAGTGAAAATACTATTGGGAAGAAAACTATAACTCCTCCAACTCCAGCTACGATTCCATCAAGTATTAAAGACCTAAACCATGGAGATGAATTTACTATTAACCCTTCAACAAATGATGTAAAGGTATCTGCTACAAAAGCATCTAAAGCATCTGCCAAAGGTTGTCCGAACCAGTTGAAAGTAAATTTAAATATTATAAATAAAGCAATTAAAAAAGCTGGATATGCTAATATTGGATTTAATACTACTTTATCTATTTTTTCTCCTATGTAATTTGATTTTCCATCACCTTTAGATGATTCGTGTATTAATTTATCTATATAAGAATAAGCATCATTCTCACTATCAAATTTCACATTATAATTGGGAATAATTTCTTTTGATTTATTTATTTCTTCTACTATATTTTCCAAACCTTTTTTATTTTTAGCTGATATTGCTAGAATTGATACTCCTAGTTTTTCTCCTAGAATTTCTGTATCTATATTAAGTCCTCTTTTATTAGCTATATCCATCATATTTAATAACACTAATATAGGCTTGTTAAATTGCATTAATTGTGTTGTAAGGTATAAATTTCTTTCTAGATTTGTTGCATCTACTACATTTATTATTAGGTCTACATCTTCATTTTCTAAATAATTTCTTGATACTTTTTCTTCGTTTGAATATGTGTCCATTGCATATATACCAGGTAAATCTACTACTTTTATATCTTTATTTATAAATCCGTATTTTTTGTCTATAGTAACTCCTGGCCAATTTCCTACATACTGTTTTGATCCAGTTAGTGCATTAAAAACTGTAGTTTTTCCTGTATTGGGATTGCCAACTAATGCTACGCTTATCATATTTTCCACTCCTTAAACATTTAAATATATGTTTTTTGCATCATTCTTTCTTATTGCTAAATCAAAACCTCTAAATGATATTATTATTGGATCTCCTAATGGTGCTACTAGCTTAACCTTTACTTGTGTTCCATTTACACATCCTAAAGCTTTAAGTCTCTTTGCTAATTTAGGATCTCCTTCTATATCTCTTACTATACCAGCTTGTCCGACCTTCATATTAAATATTGTCATGTATATTCCCCCTTACATGTTCCTTATATCTACAATTATAGTCAATTGAAATTGATTGTCAATAACTCTGAGCAATTTATTTAATCATTTTGTGAATTTTTTAGCAAATATATAAGAGCTGTGGAAAACAGCTCTAAATTTAGAATAAATATTAAATTCAAACGCCTATAATAGTAGCTAAAAAAGCTATTATAGATGAATTAATCAACCAAATAAAACAAATAACTAAAACAGGCACATTATCAATATTTACATCTAATATAGTAAATAGTATTGCTGTTAAAACAAGCCCCAAAACAATACTTAAAATAGAACTAAAGGATGAGATTTGGCTTTTATTTCTACTTTTAGAGTAATTAATTTTCTGTCTATCATCATTGTATTTACTCTTCATACTATCTTCATATATTTTGTACTCAATAAAGTCGTCCTTAAAGTCCTTTTTACCATCGTTATTCCAATCATGTAATGCCATAAATTCCCCTCCCAATCTACATTTGCGAAAACATTTACTTTTATAATTTAAGTGTAATCCTGTACCTTTTTAGTGTCAATATTAATAAAAATAAGAAAATAAAGTTTGCATCATATATTTTGATACAAACTTTATTTCTCTTTTATTATAATATTCTTATAGGATCAAAGTTCAAGTAATCACAGGAAGTAATAATATAATTTACTCCTTCATGCTCTCCATTAAATGCAGTTGCTAATGATGGACCATGAAGATGTCCATAAATAACCTTTTCAACACCATATTCTTTAAATATTTCAGTAAAAGCTGATTCTTCTATCCTTTCATTAATTGGAGGATAATGAATCATTACTATGAATTTTTCAAATCCTGCTTCTTTTGCTTTGTCTAAAGATAGTCTAAGTCTAATAATTTCCCTATTAAATATCTTCTTATCTTTTTCTGTAAATCTATCGCTTCCTTCTAATATCCAACCTCTAGATCCACAAATTGCATAGTCATCATAAACATAAAAGTTATTTTGAAGAAATTTTGTATTATCGTACATGCTATTTAGTTTGGAAATTCCGCTCCACCAATAATCATGATTTCCCTTAGATATAATTTTCTTACCTGGTAAATCATTTATCCAATCTAAATCACCCTTGCTATCACTAGACTTCATAGACCAAGATATATCTCCTGCTATTAGGACTGTATCTTCTTTTTTTATTTTACTAATCCAGTTTTCCTTAATCTTTTCATCATGCTTAATCCATTTTTCTCCAAATATATCCATTGGTTTATCTGTTGTAAAAGCAAGATGAAGATCTGAAATAGCGTATAAAGCCATTTAATCTACTCACCTTTCTACTATTCTATCTAAATCTGTTACATAGGCAATTATATGTGCTACTGCTTCATAAAGATCTGTTGGTATATTTTCTCCAATATCAACTTTACAAAGCAAGTCCGTCAATTCTTTATTATACACTATTGGGACAGCATTTTCTTCTGCTTTTTCTATTATTTTATCTGCTATATAGCCAATACCACTAGCAGTTACAATAGGTGCTACTATATTTTCTTCATATTTTAGGGTTGCGGCTTTTTTCTTCCATTCATATACCTTTTCCTCTTGGTATTAAATTATACCCTCCTATCTATAGCAATTCCAGAATCAGAATTGAAAAAGGTCCTACAAGTTGCCAAAGACACTTCCTCTTACTTTTTAGATACCTCAATATCAACTAAAAATCCCATAGATTCAATATTAGAAGCTAATTTATTTTTTGCCATATCTATTATTTTAACATATCTATATTCACATTTTAAATCAAGATTTATTTCTTTATCTAAAACTTTCATATAACCATCTATTAATCTTATAGTAGCTTCTTTACTACCTTCATTTTTAATTATTTTTCCTTAAAACTTTTCTCTAATACCAAAAGTAAGTTTACTAGATATTTTTTTATTATTTATATTGTAGTTATTACCTATGTTAAATATCCCCGGCATTTTACCACCCTGTATACCTTTCTAATTACTTATAATATCGAGTACTTTTAAGTTTTTCTTGATAGAAAGCTCTTTTGCAATAAATTAGAAGTATCACCATAGAAAATGTCAATGAAATTAAAGTAAAAATTAAATTACCAATAAAAATAAGGAGCTTATAAAAAACTCCTTAACTCTTATCTATTCTCTATTCTATTACTATTTTATTGTAGTTTTTCTTTCCTCTTTTTAATAATGCTGATCCATCTTCTAAATCGCATTCTTCTAAAGTTCTAGTGACATCAGTAACTTTTTCACCATTTAAAGATAATCCACCTTGTTGAATTAATCTTCTTCCTTCAGCCTTAGATGGAACTATTTTATTTTCAGCCATTATATCTAAAAGAGTTGATCCTATTTTTTCTTTAGATATTGTTACAGTTGGAACATTACTCATATCAACTCCACCTGAGAATAAAGCCTCTGCAGCAGTTTTAGCCTTAATAGCCTCTTCTTCTCCGTGAACAAGCTTAGTAACTTCAAAAGCCAATCTCTTCTTAGCTTCATTTATAGCTGCTCCCTCAACTGCACACATTGCTCTTACTTCATCCATAGGTACAAAAGTTAATAATGATAAGCATTTTTCCACATCTGCATCATCAACATTTCTCCAATATTGATAGAAATCAAATGGTGAAGTTTTTTCTGCATCAAGCCATAAAGCTCCTCCAACAGTTTTTCCCATCTTTTGACCTTGGCTATTAGTTAAAAGTGTACATGTCATAGCCATAGCTTGACCTTGAGCTTTTCTTCTAACTAATTCAACACCTGCAATCATATTTGACCATTGGTCATCTCCACCTAATTCCATTTTACATCCGTATTTTTGATTTAATACATAGAAATCATATCCTTGCATTAACATATAGTTAAATTCTAAGAAAGAAAGTCCTTTTTCTAATCTTTGTTTAAAACATTCTGCTGTTAACATTCTATTTACTGAAAAATGAACTCCAACTTCTCTAAGAAAATCTACATAATTTAAATTTAATAACCAATCTGCATTGTTAACTAAAATTGCCTTATCATCTGAGAAGTCTATAAATTTTTCCATTTGCTTCTTTATTGAATTAACATTATGCTCTATTTGTTCTTTTGCAAGCATTGTTCTCATGTCAGTTTTTCCAGATGGATCTCCTACCATTGCAGTTCCACCACCAAGAAGAGCGATTGGTCTATGACCTGCTTTTTGCATATGAGCCATAAACATCATTGCAATAAAATGTCCAACATGTAAACTATCTGCTGTTGGATCAAATCCTATATAAAAAGTTATTTTCTCCTTTTCTAGCAATTCTCTTGTTTCATCTTCATGAGTAAATTGCTTTATGTACCCACGGTCTAATAACTCGTCTAAAACATTAGCCATTCTACGTATCCTCCTCTAATCTTTACTTATTATAGTATATCTTTTTATAATAATAATATCAATTACTGAAATCATTTTTAATAATAAAAAAAGGATACATCTGTTATATAGTGAAAAAGAGGCTGACATCAAATCAGCTCTCTTCCCTATTAATCTTTCCTTTTAAAAATTTAACATTCATTATCTCATTTTATTATTTTTATTTATCTTACTTTTTATCTCTAAATTTATAAATTATTTTACACTCCGTAAGGTTACGTTTAATTATTTTCTTGCCTAATCAACATTAATACTTTACATTCTAAAGTGTATTTATGCAACATATTCCTTAATAAAGTCTGGAAGCTCTTCTAAGCATTCGCAATTTAAGTTGATATAAAGATTTAAGTTATATTTTTGAGAGAATTCCTTTAGCTTTTTAAACAAATTAATTGATTCTGATATATTCTTATTAACAATATTTGATAAAGCATCTACATAAACGTTTTCAAGATCATAATTTTGGGATACAACACCACAAAGAAGTCCATAAAAACTTTCACAATCTACAACACCTAACTCATTAGTATCTACAAACCTTATCTTTCCCTTTAACTGCATCATTCTTCTTGCGTCATCATCGATATAAACTGAATCTCCCTTTGCCATTAATGAACGTTCATTTGCAAGCTCTATTAATTTTTTAGATTTGCCTGCACCTCTTTTTGCGCAAAAAATTTGAATCATTGGAATCCACTCCTTTAATAGATTTTTTATATCTTATTATATATATATTCTTTATAGAGTATTTTATTTACAATAAAATACTCTATAAAGTAAAAAGATAGAGAACCAATTTGCTCCCTATCTATATTACCAAAAAAAATGTGAACTCATAACTTTATTCTTACCAGCACGCTTAGCTTTGTAAAGAAATTTATCTGCACAATTTATTACAGCCTCTAGAGTATCACCATCATAGGGATAAAAGCCTAGGCCAAAACTTGCCGTTATATTCTTCTTTATTTTTCCTTCTGAAATATAATTTTTAGATAGAGCTTCTCTAATATAGTTTATCCTTTCATATATATCATTCATATTATCAGTACAATCTATATATAAGATTATTTCCTCTCCACCGTATCTAGCTATTATATCCTTTTTTCTTAACATGCTTTTTATTAAATTCGTAGTATCTATTAAAACCTTATCACCAAATTGATGACCTAAAGTGTCATTTATTTTCTTGAAATCATCAAAATCTATCATTACTTTTCTTCTACTTTAATTGGGATACCAATTCTTGAATGAATATATGTTCCATTATTATCATCCCTAGTAATTGCTATTTTAGAATTTAAAATTCTTCAGTGATTTTCTGATAGCTTTCGTAATCTGTCTTTATTTGCTGATACTTAACTTTATAATCGTCCATACTCCCTCCCCAATTTATTATGTATAGTATGAATCGAATTCAGAGAACCTGTATAAATTAATCTTACTTTATTTTCCTTTTAATATCAATAGATTTTTACTTTATTTGTTAATCATATTAATAATTATGTATATTTTACAAACTATCTTTAACTATTCCAGTTCCTTCTATAATCAAATCAACATTTACTTCTAAATCAGTTATGCTAATAGGATCTTCAATATATTCTTTTGGATAGTTAATATTTAAAAGTCTTCCTATATCAAATACATCTATTCCTTGTTCTTTATATTTTTTAAATGAATTTTGAAGATAACTTTCAATTTCCTTTTCTTTTGATGCTTTTATATAATCTAATAATTCTTTATCAACTATAGCTCTTCCTTGAATCTCTGCAATTGACACTTTAATCTTTAAATCTTTAATTAATTTTATTTTTTCTTTATCATAAATTAAACTACTATTAGTATTATTGCCCAAAATTTCTAAAGTTATAAACCCTTTTTCATCTTGTGGATTAGAAATTTCTAAAGTACCTTTTTTAACTTTATTAGTTAGTAAATTATAACTCATAGCTTCCCTAGAATCTATCTTATCTACTAATTTCCCAGCCTTAATTACAGCTCCGCCACCAATTTCTATTTTTTTATATAAAGCATCTTCTTTAATTTCAACACTTCCTATTACATAGGTATTATTAGATTCTGTTTCATTACTAAAATAATCATTAATATTAGCCCTCATAGCTCTTGGATTTCTAGTGTTTTTATGAACTAATTCTTCAAGATATAAACCTAGATACTCTTCATCATTTGATGTAATTTTTAATAAATCATCTACCTCACCAAAGTATACAAATAAATCTGGTTTTATCTGAAATTCTTGATTATTATTTATTAAATCTGTATATTTTTTTATACCTTCTTTAGCTGCTTTTTCTGTAAATATATATGCTCTATTTTGAGAATAATTTAATTCATAACTAGAAGCTAAATTAATGTCTCTTAATGCTTCTAATGTTGTTTTACCTAATCCCTTATATATTATTCTTTTGCCTTTATCAGAGCTTTCATTTGTACTTCTATATGGTTTAACACAATCTACATAAACCACTGATCTACCAAAATCATCTGTATCGAAAATAATACTTGTGGAAAAACTCACTTTATTTATATCTCTATAATCAAAACATCCTGCTAATATTAAAGGAAGAAATGCTACAAAAAGAAATTTTAGAAAAACCTTACCCTTCATTTTTATCTCCCCTTTTTATAAAGTCTTTTGATATTCTTTTTAATGAACCTCTTAATACTACATCTTTAAATTTATATTCACTTATACTTCCTATTGGAAATAAGAATTGATATCCTACTGAATCTAATTCTGATAGTTGTATTACAAGTAATATACAACCTGATAAAAGTCCTGGAATTCCAAAGGCAGTTGCAAAGCAAACTAACACTAATGCCCAAAAAGATAATGCCCCATAAAGCTTTGGTATTAAAAAATATGATAATGTGCTTAAAGCTACTATTATAATAGTAATCCTTGATGCTATACCTGCACTTACAGCAGCATCACCTAAAATAAGTGCCGAAACTATACTCATTGCTCCACCTATTGGCTGAGGTAATCTAAGTCCTGCTTCTTTTATAAATTGAAAAGCTAACATCATTAATATTACTTCAATAAATGTTGGAAAGGGCACACCAGCCCTAGATACTGCAAGCCTAAACATAAATAAGGATGGTATCATAGAAAAATGATATGTTATTATTGCCACATATAATGCAGGTACAATAGTTGCAGTAAAAAAGGCTATCCATCTTATTATTCTATTAAAGTTACTATAATATTTGTTAAGATAGTAATCATCAGGCATTTGAAAGTTTTCCAAGAAAAAATAAGGTACTGTAATTACAAAGGGAGTTCCATCTACTATTACTCCAACTCTTCCTTCTAGTAGTTTTGCACAAACTTCATCTGGCTTTTCAGTATACCCTACTGTATCAAAAAAACTATTTTGCTTTTTAAGAGCATCTTCAATGTAATTAGTATCTAATATAAATCTTAAATCTAAATTATTTACTTGGTTTTTTATCTTATCTATTAACTCCCTAGGAGCAACACCATCTAAATAACATACAGCAACTGCTGTTTGAGATTTTTCTCCAACTAATATAGCTTCAAATTTTAAATCTGGGTTCTTTATTCTCCTTCTTATCAGTGCTACGTTGTTAACTATTAATTCGTTAAAGCCCTCTCTAGGCCCTTTTAGAACTGATTCTGTTTCAGGAGTGCCAACACTTCTTACAGGAAATCCCTTAGCTTCTACATACATTATTTCCTTATAATTTTCAAAAACCACTGCTGGATCCCCTGATAATACATGCATTATTGCATCATCTACATCCTTAGCTATTCCTGCTGCATTTATATCTAAAGCATTTTCTATTACTTGTTGTAAGGTTGTAAATTCACCACTTTCAGGCTCTAAATCTCCAACCCCTCTAAGTGGAGATACTACATATTCACTTATCATTTCAGCATTACATAAATCATCTATAAAGACTATTGTGGCCTTACCTAATATAGTTTTTACTGGTCTATATTTAACATCAAAGGAGTTTTTTAGTTTTTCCTTAATATATTCTAAATTATTCATATTCATCACCTTTTTGTATTATTTGTTACAAAACAATTTAATATACACTATGGTATTTAAGAATATAAAATTAATAATTGAAATATTAAATTAAAGCAATAAATCCTCTCTAATTTAAAATTATTTTTCATATTTATTCATATATTTAGAATTTTAGCTAATACTTTCTTTATGGAGAGTAAAATAGATGAATTTATTTTAATTGAAAGGAATTTAATATGAACAAGATTTCTAGTAAACATTTTATTTTATTTATACTTGGTGTATCTATAATTTCAATTAAGACTTATATGTCAGTATTTATAGATACAGGGGGAAGAGATACGTGGTTAGCTTCTTTAATAGCAGGATTGATTTTTATTGCTTTCTTACTTTGTATAACTAAAATTTATAAATCTACTAATGCTTCTGATATAAATGAAATTTTTCTTAAAGCCTTACCTAAACCTTTAGGATTATTTTTTCTATTTATATTTGTATTAGCTTTGTTTATCAATGCTATAGAATCAGCATCTGTTGAAGCTAATGTACTGCATACAACTTTATTTATTGATACACCAGTTTGGTATGCTTTAATATTTTTTATAGCACCATCACTATTTATCTTTAGTAAAAAAATTCGTACAATATTAATTTTTATATTAATAAGTGTTTCTGTATTTATATTAAATGGAATTGCATTTTTTATACTTTCACAAATGTATAAGGATATCAATTTTTTGCTACCAGTACTAGGCACAGGATTATCATATAAGTTTTTTATTACAATTTTATTGATATTAGGAAGCCTTTCTTCCTTTATGATAGCAATTCCATATATAAAATTTATTGATAAAAAAGAGCATATTTCTAAGCATAGCTTTTATTCAGGTTTAATAGTTATTGCTTTTGCAGTTATTTCTATTGTAGGTGCTATAACTGCCTTTGGTCCATTTAGAGCTGCGAATATTTTTTATCCTGAATTTGTTATAAGCCAAAGAATAGAAGTAGCTGGATTCCTAGAATTTGGAGAGCTATTTTTTATAGTTCAAACAGTAATTGGCTTTTTCATTAAATACCTTTTATCTAGCTATAGCATATTACTTATAATAAATAAATCCTGTAAAAATAAGCCTCTATTTATTGGTATTTACACTTTTTTAACTTATGTTTTATCAAACTTCTTAGGTATGAATAATTTTTATCTATATAAAGCACTAAAATACATACAAGTTATAAATCTAATAGCTTTTATAATAGTTCCTTTAATAGTATTTACTGTGTATTATTTAAAATTTAAAAATAGAAAGTTCTCTGAAAATTCAAAATAAATATTTATATTTTTCTTAATATTCCTTGCAATAATTTCCCTTTATGTTATAATAAAGGTGAATATTTAAATGATTAGGAAAAATTCGATACATTTATCCCCTTAAAGTTCATACTTGTCCTTAAGGAAGATATTATCAATTTATACCTATGAATTTTAAGGAGGAAATTAGAATGGAAGATAAGAAAATAATTTGTAAAGATTGTGGAAAGGAATTCGTTTTCACAGTTGGAGAACAAGAATTCTACAAGGAAAAAGGATTCGATAACGAACCAGTAAGATGTCCAGATTGTAGAAGAGCTAGAAAAGCACAAAATAACAGAAGATAGTTTCTGTTTTAAAATAAAGACTATATCAAGATTTCTTGATATAGTCTTTATTGTTTTATTTTTTAGGAATTTATAAAAATATTCCACTATTGATAATTTTTTATATGCATTATTCTATAAAATTAGGACAAAATACACTAAAGAAGATTTATCAATAGGAGGATACAATGCAATTTATAAAATTATTTTTTACGTTACTAGTTTTACTAACAATAATTTTTTTAATATTTAAATTTTCATTTTGGTCAATAAGTCTAATACTAATCTTATCAATTTTATTTCTATTAATAGATATTTTTAGAGTTAAAGCTTAAAGTCACTATATTTATTTTAAATATAGCTTCAATTATTTGCTTTTTATTAATAAGTCATATCTATATATTTATCCTACTACAATATAGATTAAAACCTCTATTTATATTAATGATATTATATAAAATCAAATCCATAGATAAGAGCTTCAAAAAAGCTACTTTTAATTCTTTCATTCTGCCAAAACTCCGAAGGAGTTTTCACTTTAATTCTACATTTTACATTCTACATTCTTCATTATATAAGATTACTTTGCAATCTTATAATTGACATGGTCTTTTCCCATACCTATAATTAATATATAGTTAAAGGTTACGTTAAATAGTAATTAATGTGCACAAATGAAAGGAGTGCTTCAATTGGAAAATAATACAGATAAGAAGAAGGTTATTTTTAGTGGTATTCAACCTTCTGGTCAACTAACTTTAGGAAATTACCTAGGAGCTCTAAAGAATTGGGTTAACCTACAGGATGAATTTGATTGCTATTTTTGTGTAGTTGACTTACATGCAATTACAGTTAAACAAGAACCAAAGGAATTAAGACAAAGAACTTTAGAAGTTCTAGCAATTTATATTGCAGCAGGTATTGATCCTAAAAAGAACACCTTATTTATTCAATCTCATGTTCCAGCTCATAGTGAGGCTGCTTGGCTTTTAACTTGTAATACTTATATGGGTGAACTAGGAAGAATGACTCAATATAAAGATAAGTCTCAAAAATATGGTAATTCCATAGGGGCAGGCCTATTTACTTATCCAGTTTTAATGGCAGCAGATATCCTTTTATATAATGCAGATTTAGTACCTGTTGGTCAAGACCAAAAACAACATTTAGAGTTAGCAAGAGATTTAGCAAATAGATTTAATAATTTATATAGCCCTACATTTACAATTCCTGATCCATATATTACAAAGGTAGGTGCAAAGATTATGAGTCTTCAAGAACCTACTAAGAAAATGTCTAAATCAGATGATAATCCAAATGCTTATATATTAATTATGGATCCTCCTGATGTAATTAGAAAAAAGGTATCTCGTGCAGTAACTGATAGCATTGGAGTAATTAATTATACTGATGAACAACCAGGAGTTAAAAATCTATTAGATATATTAATAGCAATTAATAAAACTACAGCTGAAGAGCTAGTTGAATATTATAAAGGAAAAGGCTATGCTGATTTAAAGAAAGATGTAGCTGAAGCTATTGTTTCTGAATTAGAGCCAATTCAAAATAAAGTTAATGAAATTCTTAAAGATAAAAAAGGTTTAGAAGAAATATTTAAGCTAGGTGCTGAAAAAGCTAGCTATGTTTCAATGAAAACTCTTAGGAAAATGCAAAAGAAAATTGGATTTATTCCAAGATAATACTAAAGGTAGATGTGTCATATTTCATCTACCTTTTATACTACATATGTATAATTTATTTTTTCATTATAAGCTCATAGTATATCTTTTCAACTTTTTCAAATTCTCGTGTTTCTTCAAAATTCTTTCTTACAAATTCACTACCTATTAACCCCATATTTTCTCTTAGATTTTTATCTAATATTAATTTTTCTAGTTCTACTTCTATAGAATTACTATCCTCTATCTTACATATCAATGAACTCTGTCCAACCAACGTTGTTTCAGCAAAAGCCTTTATATCTGATACAATTACCGGTACTCCACAGGCTTGTGCTTCTAAAACAGATACTCCAAAGCTTTCTGATTTAGATGGAAAAACAGCAATATTTATTCTATTATAAAAATCTGATACTTCTTCAGAATTAAACTTTCCATGAAATAATACTTTTTCTGCTACTCCTAAATCCATAGAAAGCCTTTTTAAATTTTCTTCTTGTGTGCCATCTCCAACTATCTCTAATCTAATATTTTCATATTTATGTGATAAATTAGCAAAAGCCCTTATTAAATAGTCAATTCCATATATTTTTTCTAAAGATTTTACAATACCTATTATTATAATATTATCTTCCTTTTTATTTTTATTATAAAAAATAGAAGTATCTATTCCAAATGGAGTAATATCTATACTTTTATTAGTGTAAAGTTTAGCTTCTTCTTTCATATAATTAGAAGTTGAAAAAATTCTATCTGCTTTTTTAAAGTTATATCTAATTATGCTTTTTTGTATTAACCCTTCTTTAGGAAATAAAAGTATATCACTTCCCCATAATGAAATAATATATGGATGATAATTACATAATGCTCCAAATAATCCATAACTTGATGCATAATGCGCATGTAATATATCCGGTTTGATAGTATTTACAATATCCTTAACCTTTTTAAATCTATTTAAATACGATAGTTTTCCAAAACTCTTTTCTTTTTTTGATATATCTAAGCTTAATTCTAAAGAGTGTACTTTAACGCCATCACAGCTTCCATTGCTAATTGATATTAAATGTACATCATGACCTCTAGAAACAAAATATTTACACCACTTTTTAGTATGGTAGCTATTAACATCAGCTAAATAACAAATTTTCATATATTATCCTTTCTAGATTATATTACTATTAATTGTCATTAATTAAAGGTAATATATCCTCTTTAATTTTTTCATATTGCTTTAAGTTATCTACTTCTCCCCAAATTAAATTCTTTAATTTTACATAATTTATATCATATTTTCTAGAAACATCTAATAATATATACTCATAATTTACTAAATCATTTTCATTTAGTTCAAACTCTTTTACCATAAGATTATATAACTTTAATGATATTTTAGTTATTCCAATGAATTCTCCATCTATTCTATTAAATTCATGAATGTCTTTTGATATCTTATAAAGATAACTGTTTCGTATTTCAACAAAAGCTTCGTCTCCTATTTCATTAACATCTGTTATTAATAAGCAGTCCCTTAAATCATTATCTAAAACTTTTCTAACAGCTCTTTCTTCAAATATTAAATCACTTTCTATAAGAATAAAGTCATCTGAAACAATATTCTTTGCACAAAACAGTGATTTCATAGTTCCACTATTGTAATATTTATCATTATAAACTTCTATAACATTTTCATATTTTTTTATTATATCTGTAATATATTTTCTTTCAAATCCTGTAATAATAATTATTTTTTCTATTCCAAAATTGGTCAATATTTTTATAATTCTTTCTAGTATAGTTTCGTTACCTATCTCTAAGGTACAAATGGGTCTTTTGAAGTCTTTTTGTCTTCCAGCTGCTAAAATGACAGCCTCTTTTAGTTTTGTTTTTCTTTCATTTTCTTCATTTATGCTTAATTTAGTTTTCATTACTAAATTTAGTCCTTCTAATAATACTTTTTCCCCCATTTCAGTTATTTCATATCTAATCTTTTTACCATCCATCAATTTATTTATATATCCAAAATCACTAAACTCTTTTAAAATCGAATTAACTTTTCCTAATGATACTCCAATATTTTTTGATAATTCTCTTTGAGTAACTAAGTTGTTCTTTTTTAATTCCTTTAATATTTTAAAATTACTTTCGAACATTCTATCCTCCAAAAAAAATAGAGTTAATTATATTAACTCTATTATATCATATAGATTTTTCTTTTCTATATAACCTATTTCTATTTTTTAATCTCTTAGATAATTTATCAAAAGCAAATCTGAAAGCTATATTGGTTATTATTATCATAACTGCAACTGCTGATGCACCTGCTATTTCCCCTTTTTCTCTTACTTTTGCATCTAATGCAGATAAAGGTTCATCTAATAATAAAATATCTGGTTTTAAAACTAATGATCTAGCCAAAGCTACTCTTTGCTGTTGTCCTCCTGAAAGCTCAAAAGGATATTTATTTACAAATTCTTTTAATCCAACAAGTTCTAAAATATTATTTACTTTGCTATCAATTTCATTTTTTCTTATTTTTTTATTTCTTAATCCATAAGCTATATTCTCATAAACATTTAAATTAGGAAATAATGCATAACTTTGAAATACTATTCCAATCTTCCTTTTAGATGGTGGAAAGTTAGTTACATCTACCCCATCAATTATTATGTTACCTGTATCAAACTTTTCAAGTCCTGCTATTATTCTAAGTAAAGTTGTTTTGCCACATCCACTTGGTCCAAGAAAAGAAATAAATTCTCCCTTATTAATTTCTATATCTATTCCATTTAATACCTTTATTTTATTAAACATTTTATTAACATTCTTTATCATTAAATAACTCATTTACTCACTCACCCCATAATATTCTTCCCATTTACTAACTATCTCTTTTCTATGATCTGATTGCCAATTTAAATCATTACTGATTATGCTATTCTTAACTTTCTTATACTCGTTTTTTATATATCTATCACTTTTTAAAGTTATTAGACTCCTATTATTGGAGTATAGCTTCATAGCCTCATCTGATAAAGACCATTCATAAAATGTTACTGCATCTTTATTTATATTTTTCTTATTTATTAGAGCACTAATTTCAACATCCCATCCAGATCCTTCTTTAGGAAAAATAGTTTTAATTTGTGGGTTGTCTTTCTCCATTTTTATTGGCAGAAAATCCATTCCTATTCCTATACAATATTCACCTGTTGCAGTTTGTTTAGTTGGTGCACTTCCTGAATGAATATATTGAGCTATATTTTTATTTAACTTGTCCATGTAATCCCAAGCTTTTTCTTCTCCCATTATCTGTATTAACGAAGATACTATTGAGTAACCTGTGCCAGATGATAGTGGATTAGGCATTATAATTAACCCCTTATATTCATCTTTTAACAAGTCTTCATATGAGTAAGGTACTTCAAGTCCTCTATCCATTAATTCTTTTTCATTAACAGTAAAGGCAACTGTTGTCATACTAATTCCAATCCATCTAGGTGATGAATGCTTTTTATCGTAATACCTTTCGTCATATTCATTTAAATTTGATGGACTATATTCTTTGTATAAATCTGTATCGCCTAAAAAAAGAATATTACTAGAGTTAATTCCCCAAACTACATCTGCTATTGGATTATCTTTTTCTATCATTAATTTTGAAGAAATTACTCCGGTTGAATCTCTTATAATATTAACCTCTATTTCAGGATATTTTTCGTGAAATTTTGAAATATATTCTTCTACTAAGTCCTCTTCTATCCCTGTATATATATTTATTACATTGCTTTTATTATTTGATGAACAACTTATAAGAGATAAAGCTAAACATAAAATAACGAAAATTAGATATCTTTTTAGTTTCATTACAAAAATCACCTATTCTTATTTATTTGAGAACCTAATCTAATATTATTAATTATTATGTTCCCTAGTAATACCTTTCAAATCTTATCACGTTCATTTTTTGAACGCTATTTAAATTAATATACCATAATATGGTATTATTTTCAATATACTCCAAAAAAAAGTTTATAATAATTATCTTTTAAAACTTAAGATAATTATTATAAACTATAAAATTAAATATTTTATTTATTTTTCCAATTTCTATTTGTTAAGTAATCAAGAAATGGTTCTCTCAAATCATCTCTTTTTAAAGCAAATTCTACAGTTGCTTGTAAGAATCCAAGCTTATCTCCTACATCATACCTTCTTCCTTCAAAGTTATATGCGTACATAGCTTCATTTTCTATTAAAGTTTGTAATGCATCAGTAAGTTGTATTTCTCCACCCTTTCCTGGTTCTGTATTTTGTAATATATCAAATATTTGAGGAGTGATTATATATCTGCCTAAAATAGCTACATTACTTGGTGCCTCTTCTATAGATGGTTTTTCCACTAATTTTTTAACCTTATAAACTCTATCTTCAATATGAATTCCATCTACTATTCCATATTTATTTACTTCTTCATGCTTAACAGTTTGAACTCCTAAAATAGTTGTCTTATACTCCTTATAGCAATCCATTAATTGCTTTAGACAAGGGACTTCTGAATCTACAACATCATCTCCAAGTAATACTGCAAAAGGTTCATTTCCAACAAAAGCTCTTGCACATAATATGGCATGACCTAATCCTTTAGGTTCCTTTTGTCTTATATAATGAATATCAACCATATCTGATATATTTCTTACCATTTCTAATAAATCGTCTTTATGTGCTTTTTCAAGTTCCATTTCAAGTTCTACTGATTTATCAAAATGATCTTCTATACACTTTTTATTTCTTCCTGTAATTATTAATATTTCCTCAATTCCTGAAGCAACTGCTTCTTCAATTATATATTGAATTGTAGGCTTATCAACTATAGGAAGCATTTCCTTTGGCTGCGCCTTTGTTGCTGGTAAAAACCTAGTACCAAGACCTGCTGCTGGTATAATTGCTTTTCTGACTTTCATACTTCTCCCTCACATCCATATATATTTTACATAATATAACATATATAATTCTATCACATTAATATAATTACTTCAATTCACTACATATAAATCGAAGCATATTTCAATTTTAATCAATATTATAAACTTACATTTATCTAATATTTTTTATAAAATCAATAAACTTTTCATGATTTATAGCAAAGTTTCCCGAAACCTTATCACCATCACTTAAATTCTTTGTTACAACAGATCCAAGGCTTATGCTTACCTTTTTCCCTAGTATAAGTCCATTAGATATTGTCGCTCCTAGACCAACCCAAGAATCATCACCTAAGACTGTTCTACCTCCAAAAGTAGATCTTGATGCAATTAAACATCTTTTGCCTATTTTTACTCCATGTTCTATATGAACTAAATTATCTAGTTTAGAATAATCACCTATTACAGTATTATCCCAAGTGTAAAGAGCCTTATCTATACAAGAGTTATATTGAACTTCAACATTGTTGCCAATAACTACTCCACCACAATGATTTACATTCATTATTATTCCATCAACTCTCTTATATTCAAAACCTTCACCACCTAATATAACTCCTGCTCTTATAATACTATTATCTCCAATAATAGTATTTTCTCTAATTACTACAAAATCTTCAATAATAACATTATTACCAATAACAACATTTTTTTCACTTATTGATGATAACTTACTTATATTGCAACCTTCTCCAATAGTAGTATTAAAACTTTTTCTCTTGTAGCCCTCCTTAGAAGATAATATATTATGTAATTTAAAATAATCTTCTCTTGGATTACTTGAAACAATTATTCCATATCTATCTTTAAGCTTTTCACCTAATTCTTTAGTAGTAATTAAAGCTCTTATCTTATCACTCAAACTTTCAATATATTTCTCACTTTCAATAAAGGTAAGGATTTTTTCATCACAATCTGCCACTGCAAGTCCTAGACTTGTAAATTCTTCATCTTTAATTAATGATAATCCTTCTAATAAATTCACAACTTCATTTAATAACATAAGAAGCCTCCTAATATAATTAATAAATATATTATATCAGTTTTTTAAAATGTTTTTAATATATTATTTCATTGAAGCTTATCTATGATTATGATAATATACCTTAGTATTTTAAATATTTTCAAAAAAATTCAATGTTTTTTTATAAACATTAATTTTTTGTAATTTACGGAGGAAAAAGAATGAAGAAAAGTACAAAAGATTCTATAGTAGTAGGATTTGCTCTATTTTCAATGTTTTTTGGAGCAGGTAATTTAATATTTCCTGCATTTTTAGGAAATACAATAGGAGATCAATACCTTTTAGGTATTATAGGTTTTATATTCACTGGAGTAGGATTACCACTCTTAGCAATAATATCTTGTTCTAAGGTAGATGGAAGCTTTAAGTCCATTGCAAATAAAGTAAGCCCAAAATTTGCAGTTATATTCACTGCTATACTATTTATAGCAATTGGACCTATGCTAGCAATTCCCAGAACTGCTGCAACTACATTTGAATTATCAATAAGCCCATTTTTCAGTGGAATATCACCTTTTATTGCAATGGTCATATATTTCATAATTAATTTGTTCTTTGTTTTAGGAAAAACATCAATAATTGATACTATTGGTAAATATTTAACTCCTACACTTATGATAATATTATTTATTTTAATAGTTAAAGGCTTAATAATGCCTATTGGTAATGTGTTAGAAACTAATGCAATTAATGTTTTCCCTAATTCTTTATTAGAGGGATATCAAACAATGGACGCCATAGCTGCACTTTTATTTGCTGGTATGATAACAACCTCCTTAAAATCTAAGGGATATAAAGATAAAGAAATGCCTTTAATGATTTTAAAGTCAAGCTTAATTGCTATATTAGGACTTGCTTTTGTTTATGGTGGGCTAACTTACATAGGAGCTCAAACAGTTGAACTAGCTTCATCTGAAATTAGTAAAACTGCTTTATTAATATTAATTTCTAAAAATATCTTAGGAAGTATTGGACCAGTTATTATAGGAATAGCAATGGGACTAGCTTGCTTAACTACTTCAATTGGTTTAATTACTTCAGGAGCAAATTTCTTTGAGAGAATATCAAAGGGTAAGCTTTCCTTTAAACTTAATGCAATAATAATTTCTGTTTTAAGCTTAGGAATTGCTACTCTTGGAGTTGATAATATAGTAGTTTTATCAGTTCCGATTTTAAATATACTTTATCCTGTTTCAATTACACTTATTGGAACTACCCTTTTATCTAAATATATAAATAGTAATAAAGCAATTAGAGTTGGTGTTTATACCTCATTAATATTTGGTATTTTATTTGAAATTCCAGGATTAAACCTAAACTTTATTCCATTAGCTGAAATTGGCTTTGGTTGGCTTATCCCAACAATACTTGCTATATTATTTAGCTATATTATATTTACAATTACAGATAACGAAGACCAAGAACCAGAATTTGAGTAAGAATCAATAGTGAAGAGTGAAGGTGTAGAGATACATATATCCAATGGTAAGTGGTTAAGGAAATATATATAAATAATTAAAATAAGGGCTGTCCAACAGCCCTTTCTTACTTGCCAATTCTTACTTCTTATCTATTACTTTTTACTTCTTACTTTTTACCTATTACTTCTTACCTCTTACCTCTTACTTCTTACCTCTTACCTATTACTTCTCAATAGTATACATCTTTTTTTGATTTCTTAAAGTTTACTAATATATAATATGTTAATATACTTATGAAAATTATCACCATTATCCTTATAAGGGATATTTCATATACTCCTGAGCTTTTTTTCAAATAAACCTCATCTATAATATTGCTTATATACATAGAGCTTACCACTCCAGGAAATGTTACTATCATAAAATCTGCCACTTTTTTAGGACCTTTTAAAATTATTCCCTCATTCATATTTTCAACTAACATTTTATTAGTTAATATTTTAGAAATATAAATTAGCGATAAACCTATAAGAATAAATACAATTGACATAGAAATAATCTGAAAAGTAGTTATGCTATTACCTATACTTGTCCCATCTATATATTCAATTAATCCATTATATATATATCTTAATCCACGTACTTCTCCATATGAATAATAGCTTAATAATGAACTGAAATTAAATAAAATAAAAATTAAATATATAAAAGAAATAACTACTGCCGCAATTAAATAGTAGAGAGTAGAAAAAATACTATCCAATATAGATAAACAACCTATAGTTATAGTTGATATGCTAATAATTCTTATAATATCTAATACAATCATTTTATAAAAATCAGGAATATACATTAAAATAGCATAATATTGAATATAATTTTTAATAAGTACAGATAAATAAATACCAATAAAAATTATAACTGAAATTATAATTATAATTAGCTCTCTCTTTCTAATATCAAGCCTTGAAAATGGTCCTGCTAAAAAAGTAGACCACTTTTTTCTTTTAAATATTCCTACTGTTACCATATATACAATTCCTATATAAGCAACTAATAAAAATACACCATCGAAAGAAAAAATAAATCTACTACTCATTTGATTATAAAGGTATTTACTTATTTGGAAGCTAAAATAACTATCACTTACAATTATAATCAATATAAAAGCTACTATATAAACAATACATAGAGGTAAAAAAATATTAGCATCACCTTGATAAAATAAATTGTTATTTAAATATTTCTTCATTGCCAACCTTCCCTTCTATCCTGTTTATAAATACCTCTTCTAAACTTAAATCAATTTCTTCTATAAATAAAGGATTAAACTTTTTAATATGCTCTATAAACCTATCTTCATTATCTTCTATTACTATTGTAAATACTCTTCCAACTTGAGATATATTAAATATTCCCGGGAAATATAAATCTTCTTCATATACAGGCATATCAAAAGCAATTTGTATCTTCTTAATATTTCTTTTAATATTATCTAAAGTATTGTGATATTCAACCTTCCCTTCATTTAATATTAAGATATCATCACATACTCTTTCTAATTCTGTTAAGTTATGAGAGCTAATAACAACTGATTTATCACCAGTAGATACTTCCTCCATTATTATCTTAAGAACCTTTTCCTTTAATATTGGATCTAATCCTGAAGTTGGCTCATCTAAGACTAATAGTTCAGCATTTAAAGAAAAAGCTAACATTAAATTAACCCTCATCTTCATGCCCTTAGATAATTGCAAAAACCTTTTGTTAAGAGGAATCTTAAATATTTTGTTTATATTATAAAATCTCTCTTCGTTAAAATCTGGATACAATCCTTTATAAAAATTAACTATTTCTCTTAATGTAATTAAATAAAAACTAGCATGTTCATCTGGAACAAAGGCTATTTTCCGCTTAATCTTTGGATTATCATATATTTCTTCGCCATTATAAAGTGCTATTCCATCTGTTCCTTTATAAATACCCACAATACCCTTTATTAAAGAAGTTTTACCAACTCCACTAGGTCCTACTATTCCTAGTACCTTTCCACTATCTAATGAAAAGCTTATCTTATCTAATATAGTACACTCTCCATAACTAAAAGAGTAATTCTTAAGCTCTAACATTATACTTCCCCCTTATTTCCCTATCTTCTTTACTAAATAATGAAATATAGATTATTGAAATAATACTGAGTAATAATCAACTACAAATCCTTCACCTTCATTTACCACTACTAAATATAAAGTTAATGGGTATTCTTCATCATTATTAAAATTCTTAACTGTACCATCTTTATTAACATAAGTTTTTTCAATATTATTATTATAGCCCCCATAGCCATCTAATTTATATACTCTTGGGTTATTGTCTCTTTTATAATTAGAAATACCTTTAAAAGAATACTCATAATTATTTTTTAAATTAGTAAGAGAATTGTAATCCATTTCTTCCATTTTATAACTATACAAAGCAGGTACTTGTCCAAAAATATATTGATATCCATACTTTTCACCTACATATAATCTATATCTCTTAGATATGCTTTCTAAGAATTCTCTTGCGGGAACATTATAATAACCATTATCGGTTTTTACCATTTCAAAACTATTTATGTATCCAATAAAATTAACTATTGCATCTTCAGGACTTTTAAAATTTTCTTTTTTTTCGTATAACCTTTCTCTCTTTCCAAAAGCTGATACTATAAAAAAAGCTAAAACAACAGTAGCAACAGCTAAAAATGTTGACTTCTTCATATCTATTCCTCCCAAGAATAAAAAAATACTAAGTATACTATAATAAATAGTACACCTAGTATTATATGGAATAAACTGTATTTGTTCAATTGTTTTAACCTTAAGATTTTATTAAGTCTATTTTTTCATATCTGAACTTGAAAAATTATTAAATGGGAAGTTTACTGGCATACCTGTTTTTCTAGACTTATATGCAGCTAAAATTATAGATAAAGGTACTATTGCATCTTCACCACTTACATATGGTTTTCTATCTTCATTAATAGCTTCTATAACATCTCTAAATAAAGGAGTATGTCCTTTTCCATAAACACTATCTATTTCAACTTGTAAATCCTTCTTAACAGCTTCTTCATCTGCTCCTTCAAATCTCCAAGTTTTAAGTTCATTAACAGCAAGGCCACCTATTACTACAGTTCCATCAGTACCAAATATACTTAAAGTTTCTTCTAAGTTCTTTGGATATACAACTGCACTACCTTCAACTATTCCTATAGCTCCATTTTTAAATCTAATAACTATAGCGCCAAAATCTTCTCCTTCAATTGGATTTCTGAAAGTATCACATTCCGCATACACTCTTTCAACTTCTGAACCTATCATCCATTGCAATAAATCTATGTTATGTATACATTGATTCATTAAAGTACCACCATCTAAATCCCAAGTCCCTCTCCATGGAGCTTGCTTATAATAGTTATCATCTCTTCTCCAAAGGATTCTTGCAGTACCATTCATTATTCTACCAAACTTTTCACCTTCAACAGCTTCTCTTAACTTTTGTACTGGCTTGTTAAATCTATTTTGATGAGCTACTGATAGTTTCACATTATTTTTCTTTGCAACTTCTATCATTTTATTTGCATCATCTATTGACATAGCCATAGGTTTTTCAACTATTACATGCTTGCCTTTATTCATACAATAAATTGCAATTTCAGCATGATATCCACTTTCAGTTGCAATTGTCACTACATCTATATCTTCCTTTTCAAGCATTTCCTTATAATCTTCATATATTCCAACTTTTAAGGAATCATCATTCATCTTATTAATATATTCTTTTGCTTTTGCGTAAGCTAAGTCTTTTTTAATATCACATGTAGCTACCAAATTAGCCACATTCTTATTTTCATAAAGTCCTTCCACATGTTTATATGAAATTCTTCCACAGCCAATAATAGCAAAATTAAGTTTTTTCATGTTCATCACCTTCATATATTTATTTACCTATATTAAATATAGTTTTGAAAATAATCCCAATATCAATTAATACATTATTATTTTCTATATACTTCATATTTAAATCTATCTTATGAGGCATAATTACATTAACATAATATTCTTCAGGGTTATCTACCTTTCCTAATATACTATTTTCGTCTCTATATTCAATAGAAGCATAATCAGTTATACCTGGCCTTACTTCTAAAACCTTTCTTTGCTTATCACTATATAAATTCACATATTTAGGTACTTCAGGTCTAGGTCCAACTAAACTCATATCACCTTTAATAACATTAATTAATTGAGGTAATTCATCTAATTTATATTTTCTTAGAAAGGAGCCAACTTTAGTTATTCTTGAATCATTACCTACAGTAATTTGCTTACCTAGCTTTTCAGCATCTACAACCATAGTTCTAAACTTAAGTATATTAAACTCTTTTCCATACCTACCAACTCTTTTTTGCTTAAATAAAATAGGTCCCTTAGATGTTAATTTGATTAATAGAGCTATTATTACTAATATTGGAGAAATTAATATACAACCAATTGAGGAGGTAGTAAAATCAAATACTCGTTTTAAAAAATTATTCACACTTTTATATCCTTTCTAAAGAATTATTATCATTTAATGAAGTAATTGAAATTGCAAGACTATTTATTAACCAAAATGGTATAAAAGCATATACGCTACTTGGTCCAAATACTAAAACAGACGTTGAAACTATTAATATTATTCCCAAAACGTAATATTTTTCATTTTCTACTTTATCTCTTTTAAATAGTATTGCCTTTTTTATAAACAACACAGCATATAATAAAAAGAATAATGTAAAACCAATAACTCCGAAGTCTCCAAGTATCTCTACCCACCAGTTATGAGAATCTACAATTCCTCCTGTATTATTTACCTTTCTATAATATTCAGAAGTATTACCTAATCCAAAGCCTAAGTAATTTTTTTCTTTAATAACCCCTTCTACAACATCCACAATTAAAGTTGCTCTAACATTTACTGAACCTGTACCACCAAGCTCAATAGCGTCTGTTTCATCTTCTTTTTCTACGTTTGAATCATTTTCTTCACCTTTATCATGTTCTATTGATGAAATATTTAATTCTCTCATTTTTCCATAATAAGGACCTAACTGTTCAACATGTGAAAGCCCTGTAAATATACCAAAAACTAAGAAAATAGATAAAGCTGATTTTATTATTAGTTTCTTTTTCCATGTAGCAATAAAGAAAAATAAAATAAAAATTAGAGCTCCTATTACTGTTATCCAAGATGTTCTAGATCTAGTAAAAATTAAATTAATTTGTGCTAGTACTATTATTACCATATCTATTATGACATCTTTTCTATTTTTATCGAAATAAGCTTTTACAATAAATCCTAATAATATTATTGAAATAACAAAGCCATAATTATTAGGATTATAGAAAAAAACAGTCGGAACCCTTCTTAAGAATTCTAGCCTATTAAAATCTAAATTTGCCATAATATAACTTGTCTTAGGTTGAATATGGAATCCTGTAATTATTTCTAAGCTTCCCATAATAACTATTCCAATAGATACTATAGATAAGAATTTCAAAGTAATATTTAAGTCTTTTTTTGTTTTATTCTCATTTATAATCATAATAACAAATGATATCATTATACTATATAAAATTAATTTTTTAAATGCAACTACTTTGTTATCCGCTATAAAAAAGCTAATTATTACCCATCCAACAAATAGAATAAGAATAATTTTTTCAATATTTATTTTTCCATAAAATTTCTTATCTTTAATATAAGTAATTATATAATCATAAATAAACTTTAAAATATATATAAATAAGAATATATAATAAATATCTATCTGTTCACTACTCAAACTTCTCCCAAGAGGAATGCTTATAGTAAAACTCATTATTGCAAATAATAAAGTTACTAGATAAAAATGCTTTGATTTATCTTGCTTGAAAACATATGCAATAACTATGATATTAGCTAACGCAAAAATATGATTCATTATATTTTTACTATCTATAATCATTAAAGTAACTAATAGAGCTATGCTTATCTTTAACACATTCGTGTAATTTGATAATATTTCAACTTTTGATATTCTTTTCAAATCCATATATACACTCCTCATTTTGCCATAAAAAATATTTTTATTCCCCTTTACCTACTGCAACTTCACTTTCGTTACATCTTCTATAAGTAGGAACAATTTCAGCCATCTTACACTTTAAAATTTCTACATTTTCTTCATTTAATAAAGAATGTAACTCCTTTAGTTTTTTATCTAATATTTCCATAGTTATATAGGTTGGTTTACCCACATATATTTTTTTATGAGAAGTGTCTGTCAAACCTTCTTCACTCATTAATAATTCTTCATACAATTTTTCTCCTGGTCTAAGACCTGTTATTTCAATTTTTATATCTTTATTAGGTTCAAATCCTGATAATTTAATTAAATCACAAGCTAAGTCATATATCTTTACAGGCTTACCCATATCTAAGACAAATATTTCTCCACCTTTTGCAAATGCACCTGCCTGTAAAACCAATTGTGCTGCTTCTGGTATAAGCATAAAGAATCTTGTTATATCTTTGTGTGTTACTGTGACTGGTCCACCCTTCTCTATTTGTTTCTTAAATAGTGGAATAACTGATCCATTGCTTCCAAGTACATTACCAAATCTAACAGCTACAAAATCAGTCTTACTCTTTTTATCAAAAGCTTGAACTATCATCTCACAAAGCCTTTTAGTAGCTCCCATAATATTAGTTGGATTTACAGCTTTATCTGTAGATATTAAAACAAATTTACCACATTTATACTTATCTGCCATAGATACTACATTGTAAGTCCCAAAAACATTATTTTTAATAGCTTCTTTAGGGCTATCTTCCATTAACGGAACATGCTTATGAGCCGCTGCATGAAATACAACATCTATTTTATATTTTGAAAATATCTCTTCCAATCTATTTTCATCTCTAACAGAACCTATTAAAACACTTAGTTTCAAATAAGGAAAATTTTCTTTCAATTCGTTTTGTATATCATAAATATTATTTTCATAAATATCAAATAAAATTAGCTCCTTAGGAGAAAATACAGATATTTGTCTACATAACTCAGATCCTATTGATCCTCCTGCCCCTGTAACTAATATAGTTTTATTAGTTAAATAACTTGATATTCCTTTAGTATCCAATGTAATTGGATCTCTTCCTAATAAATCTTCTAAATCAACATCCTTAATTTTACTTACTGTTGCTTCTCCTGTTATTATTTCATATATACCTGGTATAATTTTAACTTTACATTTTGTTTTTTTACATGTTTCAATTATTTGAATTTTTTCAACGTTTCCAATAGATGGTATCGCTATTATAATATCATCTATTTCTTTTTCCTTAGCTATTCTTGGTATATCTTCTACATTACCTTCTACTCTTACTCCAGATATTTTCTTCCCTCTTTTATATGGATCATCATCAATAAGAACAACAGGATTATATTTAAGCTCTCTTTTTGCCATAATTTCATTTATTATCATGGTTCCTGCTGCACCTGCACCAACAATCATAACTCTTTTTTGATCTGATGCATATTTATAAGGCAAATATAACATAGATCTTCTATATACTCTATATAAAACCCTATATCCTAAGACAAAAAACATAGTAAATACTATTGACAGAACTGATACATTTAGAGGTATTGTAGATCCAAAATTCCTTGTATATATGATACTTACTACTCCAGCTACTATACTTGAACCTACTCCTAGCAAAAATTCATCAGTTCCTGTTAAGTCCCACAAACTATTATATAATCCAAATGTTAAGAAAGAAATTAAAAATATTAAAGTTATTGCTATACAATCATGTTGATAAATTGTGGCTATTTCAGTAAAGTTATCAAAATGAGTTATATTTATAGATATTAAATAAGCAACATTTACTAAAAATATGTCTATACCAACTACTATCAATTTTCTCCAATTAGACATAATGTTCCTCCATCATATTTCATCTTATCATGAATTTATTAATAACTTAGTATATTATACTACTATACCTTCTTTATGTCTACAATTGAGAAATGGGCTAATTTTATAGTTTTCTATATATTCTTATGTTATAATTAATACAAAAATTCAGGAGGTATTATTATGAAAATATTAACTGTAATCGGAGCTAGACCCCAATTTATTAAGGCTGCTGCAGTTTCAAATAAACTTAGAAAAAATCATGAGGAAGTATTAGTTCATACTGGTCAACATTATGATAACAATATGTCAGATATTTTTTTTGATGAGCTTGGCATTCCTAAGCCTAACTATAATTTAAATATTGGATCTGGTAATCATGGATATCAAACTGGTAAGATGTTAATGGAGCTTGAAAGCCTATATTTAAACGAAAAACCTGATTTAGTTTTAGTTTATGGAGATACTAATTCTACTTTAGCAGGTGCATTAGCTGCAAGTAAATTATTAATTCCTGTTGCACATATTGAAGCAGGACTAAGAAGCTTTAATATGAAAATGCCGGAAGAACAAAATAGAGTTTTAACTGATCATATTTCTAAATACTTGTTTGCACCAACAGATACTGCTATAAAAAATCTTAAAAATGAAAATATAACAGAAAATGTATTTAATACCGGTGATGTTATGTTTGATGCTATAAAATTATTTAAAGAAAAAGCTTTAGAAACTTCTACTGTATTAATTGATAACAATATATCTCCTAATGAATATATATTATCTACTATTCATAGAGCAGAAAACACTAATGACATTAATAGGCTAAAAAATATAATTAATGCTTTAAATGAATGTGAAAAAAATATAGTTCTTCCACTTCACCCAAGAACTCATAAGTTTATAAAAGACTATGGATTAACTATAAATGATAATATTAAAATAATAGCTCCTGTTGGATATTTAGATATGATTAACTTAGAAAATAACTCACAGAAAATAGTTACTGATAGTGGTGGAGTTCAAAAAGAAGCTTACTTCTTACAAAAGCCTTGTATTACTATGAGAGATGAGACTGAATGGATTGAAACAGTTGAAAATGGATGGAATACTATAGTTGGTAGTAATAAAGAAAAAATCCTTGATGCCATTATAAACTTCAATCCTAAGGGAGAACAAAAAATGGCCTTTGGATATGGTAATGCAGCTGACATAATTTCAGAAAAATTAAAGTAATAAAATTGGAGGAATCAAAATTTTGATATCCTCCTTTTATATTCTTTATTATTTTAATGCATTTAAGAATCTTTCTGCTAAAACATCATACTTATGATTTTTAATAACAAACTCTTTACCATTTTTCCCCATAACTTTTCTTTCTTCTTCTGAAAGACTCATGAACTTCTCTAAAGCTTTAACAACTTCATCTGCATCTTCTGCTTTTACTGAAATTCCACAATTAGCATCGGATACTGGATCATTAGAAGCTTCCACTGAATATAATATAGGTTTAGACGCCATCATATAATCAAATAATTTATTCGGACTAACTCCAAATCTAAATAAACTTTCTTTTCTTAAACTCATATAAGCAACATCTAGCTTACTTAATATGAAAGGAATTGCATCTTTTTTAACTGGATCTAAGAAGACCACATTATCAATATTATGTTCTTTGCTATAGTTTATTAATTCATCTTTAACATTTCCCGAACCAACCAATATAAACTTAATCTTCTTATCCTTCATTTTTTCTGCGGCTTTTAGCATAGTATCTAAAGCATTAGCAGGAGAATGATTTCCAGTATAACCTACTAAGAAATACCCCTCATCTTTCAACTTATTTAATATTGTAATTTGCTCAATATTTGGCTCTTCTACACTATTTTCTTCTTTATTAATAATAACTCCATTTGGAACAAAGGTATAATTTTCTGTTTTAAAGCCCCTATCTCTTATATGCTTATCTGCATCAGGTAATATAGAAATAATTCCATTACAATTTTTATATGCATAATCTTCTGCAGCTTGTAAATACATTATATATGGATGCTTTGGAGAGTATCCTCCAATCTCAATAGGTGTTAAAGGCCATAAATCATGTATTTCAAAGAATAACTTTGCAGATGATATCCTAGCAATCTTAGCTGCTGGATATATATCTAAAGGATATGTTGATGATGCTATAACAGCATCTGGCTTAAATTTTTCTGACACATGTCTTGCTTTAAACTTTAATTTATTTATAAAAGTTAAAATATTAATTATACGTCCTACACCATTGCCTGAGTACTTTGGAGTCTTTATCCAAAGATATCTTACACCTTCTATTATTTCTTCTGTAAAATCCTTATCTATCTCAGGATTATATTTTCTTAAATGTGAGTAATCAGCTGCTACAATAGTAACATCATGTCCATTCTTTACCCATTCCCTTGCCATATAGAATGGTCTAAACTCCATACCATGCTTATCTGAACCAGCATAATGATTTATTAGTAAAATATTCATCTAAGACTCTCCTTATTCATATATTTCTATCTTTTTTGCATGCCATCTTCTATCTTCTTCTTTTGGAAGCGTTAAATAATCTCCATATATAATTTTTAGAACTTTATCATAATTCTTAGGAGCATTAAACATATATTTACAAAATTCAATTTTTGTTAGTGGAAAAATATCAGATTTATTCAATATCTTTCCCCAAGAACCATCACAAGGTAAGTCTACACCATAGGTAACTTCCTCCCCATTTTTATCATTCCACTTCATAATATATCTTAATACTTTATTTCTTTTTTTATAAGGTATCTTTTTAAATATTGAGTAAACTAAAAATGCTATTTTATTTTGTAAATTAAGATTTTCTTCTTTTCTTCTAGTTCTAACATCACATAAAACTAGAAATCTAGAAATTAACTTTTGAAGCTTTCTTATAACTTTATTCTTTGGTAAAGTATCAAAAGCAAATATATCTATATATATTCCTTGATTAAATTTTTCATTTTCAGTTTCATCTACTTCTACTAATTTACTTCTATTATCTCTAACCTTTAATGGTATATGAAATCTATTATAATTAGGATCTGTTTCTATAGATTGTAGAAAATAGTCTTCACCTAGCTCATAACTTGCTATTTCTATAAATTTGTTATAATCCTCTCTAAGCATTCCTATATCAACATCATCATCCCAAGGTATAAAGCCTTTATGTCTTACAGCCCCAAGTAATGTACCATCAGTTAAAAAATAATTAATATTATGTTTACTGCAAACTCTATCTACCTCTATTAGTATATCCAACATTCTTTCTTGAGCTTTAATTAATAATTCATTGTTTTTTAACTCGACCATTATATCCTCCCCAATTATACCTTGTTGTATAAAGTAATCGTGTACTTATATATATCCTTATCAATTTACATTGTATGTAATATCTTAAATATTTCTTATTAAAAGATAACATCTTATATTCATTTAAACTTGTTTTTATTTCATCTTTACTTAAAAACTTCAATAATTTATCCTTATAATTTTCATCTCTCATAAACATAGAAAATATATGACAAATTGAATATGGAATTTTATACTCTTTTAAAGTTTTTATAATTTCTTTTTCTTCATTAAAATTTTTTTCAACGAACTCTAATAAGTCTTTGAATGAATAATAGCAATCTAAATGCTTTTCACTAACGCTTTTAGTTACAGCACCCTCTCTTCTTAAGTAATAAGCAAGTTTTTCATTTATTCCTACAATTTTATCTGAATATAATAATGCTTTAGCTATGAAAGTAATATCTTCTGCATATTTTCTATTGTTATCAAATCTTAAATTATTTTTCTTTATTATTTCTGACTTATATATTCCACTACCAACCCAAATTGAAAATTCATCTTTTAAAAGTTTTAAAGCCATCTCCTTACCTGAAGTTACTTGTTCAATAACATTTGTACTACTTTCAATTAATATCTTTCCGTCTTCATCTACATGACTATAATCACAATAAATTATATCTGCATCAGTTTCTTTAAGTTTTTTATTAATTTTTTCAAAAAAATCATCTTCAACATAGTCATCTGAATCCAGAAAATAAATATATTCTCCCGTAGAATTATTGATTCCATTATTTCTAGCTACAGATACACCTGAGTTAGGTTGATTTATAATTTTATAATTTATGTCACTATTTATTAAAATATCTAATGCAATATCTATGCTTCTATCTTTAGTTTCATCATTAACTAGTATAAGCTCAAAATCCTTAAAACTTTGATTAGTTAATGATTTTATACTTTTATAAATATACTTTTCAACATTATATACAGGCATAATAACACTAATAGTCATAAATCATACCTCCTTTTGTTTTTACGATAGCTTCATTCTTAACAACATAATATTTACTAAAGCTTTATATATAGCTTTTTTTAAAAACCCTATGTTGTTATATTTAACATTATATATATATGTACTATCTGCCATAAGTTTATAAATCTTAATTGAGTTATTTATATTCTTTCCTATACTAACAGAATGTTGATGATCATATGTGATATTATTTAATATTATATTTTTATATCCCCTATCTAATAATCTCTTAGACATCATCTTTTCTTCACAATATAGGAAAACATCTTCATCAAAAAATCCTATTTTTTTCATCACATTAGCTGGAATCATAAATAATGATCCCGGTAATACATCTACAAAACTATATTCTCCATTAAAGTGCTCTTTAGGATATAAAGTTTTATCTCCTAACCATCTCTTCAGCATATCACTTAAGGAAATTAAATCATCCTTAAACTTTGGTAACTTCCATGAAGTCCATTTTAGTTCTCCATTTATAAGCATAGTTGGAGCAACTATTGCAACTCTTTCTTCCTTATCATACATTTTTATCATGTCATCAACTACTTTTTCTTCAAAGAATACATCTGGATTAGATATTATAATATATTCTGTGTTAAATTCTTTCATAGCATATTTAATTCCATAGTTATTTCCATAACTATATCCACCATTTTTTTCACTTTTTATTACATGAATCTTATCACTTTTATACTTAAGTAATAATTCATAAGAATCATCTGAAGAATTATTATCTACCACTACTATATGATCAATAGTTTTATAATCTTTTATTTTCTCTAAAAACTTTGATGTTGTTTTATAGTCATTATAATTTAAAACTATAAGATCAATTCTACTCATTTTTTCCCTCCTCTTATCCCTAACGCTTTACCCTTTAATATAAATTTATTAATTAGCATGAAAAAAATCTCATCCTTTATTAATAATAAAATAAGAATATAAGCTAATCCATTTATAATAATTCCAAGTGCTGCAATAATTAAATAATTATTAACAAATATTCTTATTAGTAAAGTTATTGGGATAAATATTAATGAAATATACAAATACTTCATTTTATCTAAACTAAATATTCTAATATTTACCTTCATCTTATACTTTATAAAAATATATTCACATATAACCACTAAACCATATGAAATCATTGTTGTAAATATAGCTGTAGTTGGAGTAAATATATTAAATTTAACTAATAAATTATTCATTATCAAATTAATTATTCCACAAACAAATATCATAATAATTTGATTTTTCTCTTGCCTCTTTACATAAATAATCTGATTGCTTAATATTCCTTCAACTCCTGTAACTACCATATATAATGCAAAAGCTGCCATTGGATAAATTGCTTCTAGATACTTATCTCCTCCATATATTTTAATAATTTCTGGCGAAAGAACAAACATTCCTATTGCTGCAGGAAATAAGAAGCAAAAATAAAGTTTTGATATCTTATTAAGTAACCCTATATAATTCTCTTCATTTTGTTCAGAATAATTTGTAAGTCTTGGTAATGTAACATGAATTACAGTTAAAGTCATAGTACTTATTATAGTCATAATCCTCTGTGCCATATAATAAAAGCTAACAGCTGCTTCATTTATATAATCACCTATCATTACTTTATCTAACTGAGTAAATAAAATAGCAGAATTTGAAAGTACAACAACTAAAAACATCGGTTTTATATGCCTAAATATATGAATACTCTTAAAATCAAAAGAAATTTTTCTTTTTATATAGAAAAAGCTAATAGCATAATTTAATATATTTGAAATAACTAATAACCATAAATAAGTTTTGAAATCTCCAGCACCTTTTACTAAAGCAAGCAATAACACAACATAAATTAACCTTACTACTATAGTTTTTATAGTAATAAAATCATAATTTTCTAAAGCTTCATTTGCCCATTCAGTACAAAATATATTAGAAAGCAAATTAAAAGATAATATTAAAAAAGTAGAATATGATGGTTCTCCTCCAAACTTAAAATTAATAAATATTATGTAAGCTAAAGTTGTAACTACATTAGTTATAATAGTTATTGTAACTAAACTAGTAAAAACACTACTTAACTTTCCTTTATCCTCTCTAACTTTACTAATTTCCCTTAAGCCATATTGATAAATACCAAATGTTGCAAAAATATAAAAATATCCTATATAAGATTCTGCTAAATTAACTTGTCCTAATAATTCTGGATTAAATACTCTTGCAATATAAGGTCCAACTAATATAGGAATAATTATATTGAATATATTTAATATAAATTTAAATACTACATTTTTAGAAATTGATTTATTACTCATTTTTTCTCCTTATGTCAATCTTTAATTCTGATTTCTTTTGCATGCCAAGCTCTTTCACCAATTGTCCGCAGTTTTATATGATCTCCATATAATTTTGTTAATATATTTTCTTTCATTCTCATCCTCATAGTGCTTTTCATAATAAATTAAGAAATTCTACTTTGTAAATTAAACTTAAACTTATTATTTAGAACATGTTCAATATCATAAGTATTTATCTGTTTTAAACCTTTGTGAAAAAACCTATAGTCTAATTCTCTTTCTGCAACCTCTAAAAATTTGTTATAATCATTCCTAAGCACACTTATTTCTAAGTCATCATCCCAAGGAATAAATCATCCCTGGATTATAGTTCCTAATAATATATCATCATACAAATAATATTATATTCCATATTTAGAATAAATTCTATCAACTTCTTCTAATATATGAACCATTATTGTCTTTAATATAACTAATTGAACCTCATCTACTGCATTAATATTTTTTATCATTGAGCTATCCATATATTTTCTTAAAATTTAAATTAACTTTTATAATATTTTTTAACAACTTTAGGAAAGTATAATATTGCTTTTGATAATAAATAGTATTTTAAATTTGATATTGTGAAATCATTAATTTTAAAGCTTTTTAAATACCCAATTATTTCCTCGTTATTTATAAAATCATTAATTTCTTTTTCAAACAGTTTACTTTTGCAAAACTCACTATAAATCCCCATAATTGTTATAGGAATTCTATATTCTTCTATCCCCTTAATTATATCTTTATATTCATTTATATTATAATTTTCATTTATGTACTTAAGAGTTTCAATGTGTGAAAAATATGAATCAAATTTTCTTAAGCTCAAAATATGTGTACTTGAACCAATCCATCTTACATAATATGCAAGATTTTTTTCAATTGCTTTAACTCTTTTACTAGCAATAAGGCATTTTATTGTAAAAGTAAAATCCTCTGCATACTTCCTATTAGTATCAAATCTAATATTATTATCTTTTATTATTGATGTTTTATACATCCCAGTTATCATATTGATATATTCTCTAGCATAAATCATATTTAATGCCATTTCTTTTCCTGTCATTATTTTTTTTATCTTTGTATCCACTTTTACTTGAATGTTTCCATAACTATCCACAGTAGAATAACCACAATATAATACATCTGCATTTGTATTTTCTATTTCTTTTACAAACTCCATAAAAGTATCTTTATGTATATAATCATCACCATCTAAAAAAAATATATAATCTCCTTTAGCTTCTTTTATCCCTCTATTTCTAGCAGCACTAACCCCTTTGTTTTTTTGCTTAATTAATTTATAATTAACATCTTTATTTATAAAATATTTCTGTATTATTTCAATACTATTATCAGTAGACTCATCATCGATAATTATTATTTCAAAATTTTTATAGCACTGATTACAAACCGAATCTAAAGTTTTTTCAATAACTTTTGCTAAATTAAATACTGGAATAATAACGCTAATCTTAATCAAAATAATTACCATCCTTCTCATTTAACATTTATCATTTGTATTAATTTTATAATATCACTATACTATTTTAATATAAAAAAGTCTATAATCCAAAATTTAATAAAAGGATAAAGAGTAAACTCTTTATCCTTTTTAGTTATTCCTTAACAATTCTAATTTCAATGGCTTCTATTTGTTTATTCTTTCCTGTTGTTCCTGCAAGTTGTCCGTCTCTAACCCAATCTTGCCAACCTATATCTTGTACATGTGCTCTATATTCAACATGATACCCTGATGGTACTCCTGTTAATTTTATTTCAATAGCTTCAACTTGTTTATTCTTTCCTGTTGTTCCTGAAAGCTCCCCATTGCTAACCCAATCTTGCCAGCCTAAATCTTGTACATGGGTTCTATAGGTTACTCCTACTCCTGAAAGTCCACTATTTACTCTAATTTTAATAGCTTCAACTTGTTTATTCTTTCCTGTTGTTCCTGATAAAGCACCATTTGAAACTTCTTGCAACCAGTCCATATCTTGTACATGAGTGTTATATAGAACATCAATACCGTCATCTTTAACAACTTTAATTTCAATAGCTTCAATTTTCTTATTCTTTCCTGTTGTTCCTGCAAGTTGTCCGTCTCTAACCCAATCTTGCCAACCTATATCTTGTACATGTACCCTATATTCAATATGATATCCATTTGGTGCTCCTGTCAATTCTATTTTAATAGCTTCAATCTTCTTCATTGGATTAATTGAACCATTAACTTCATCATTAGAAGACCAATCTAACCATCCTATATCTTGAACATGTGTTTTATATTTAACACCAACTCCTGGTATTTCTGTATTAACATTTATTTTCATACCATACATAGGTCTATTTTCACCTGTTGTTCCCGAAGTTAATCCATTATTAACATAATTTTGCCACCCATGTTGAGAAACATAAGAGCTATATCCTACAGATATATTCGTAGAATCAATAATTTTAATTTCAATAGCTTCTACTTTCTTATTTTGCCCAGTTGTTCCTGCTATTCCACCATTTACTTGCCATGGTTGCCAACCTATATCTTGCACATGAGTTCTATAAATAATTGTCTTACCTTCAGGTAAACCAGAGGCTTCAATTTGTATAGCTTCTATATTTTTAGCCTTACCAACTGTTCCTGCTATTTGACCACTTGAAACCCAATTTTGCCATCCTATATCTTGTACATGAGCTCTATATTTTATAGTAGCAGTTGATGGCATATTTTCAAGATTAATAATCAAAGCCTCTAAGCCTAAATTTCTACCAGTTGTTCCAGCAGTTTCACCATTGCTAGCCAAACTTCCCCATCCGTCTTTTGCAACATGTGCACTATATGATATTCCTGTTATAGGTACTGAGTTTAATATTTTAACAGAATCTGTTTCAATATATCCTTTTATATTCCAATCATAAGTTCCTATAAACTCACTTCCTCCTGTTGAAGGTAGTGCAGTTGTTCTATCTGGATTTATAGAATAAGATTCTCTTCCACCTATATTATACTTTGTAAGTGAATTTAATACTACAGGCGTTCCAACATAAGTAGAATTATAATCTAATGAACTAGATACTGCATATAATGTTTGTCCAGATGAATCTAAAACCTTAGTTGGTTTAATAAACATACCTAATATATTACTATTATAGTCATTTAGACTTGAAACATTTCCTCCACTTAAATAGACATCATTAGAATAGGCATATGAAGCTGCTTTTTCACCCCAAAATGGGTCTGAAGCATACTTTACATTAGCACCTAAGCTCTTATTACCTAAGTAACCACCATAAAATCTATCATCTTGAGGATCTCCATATCCTTTTGAAATCCAATAATAGGCAAATTCATCAATACATTGTGCCACCGAACTAAATGCCTTAGCATCATTCGGATTAGAATCGTATGCCTCAAGTCCAAATATATTATTCTTCTGCAATGCTAATGTAGATAGTCCCCATGCTGATTCGTTAATTGCTATACCTAACATGGTGACAGCATTAACACCATACTTGTTTTGAGCATTTATAAATGCTTGTCCCGATCCTCTAAGCTTACTATTACTAGCTGTTTGGCTAGCTATAAAACTATCTAACTCAGAAGCTGTATAAACTGTTTTACTCCTAAAGGGAAGATACTGAAAATAAGAATAGTATGCTTCATTAGAATTTACTGCATTATTTTTATTTCCTACTTTTAAATCACTAATTAATGTATTTAAGTCTGTATAAAAATAGTTTCCATCATAACTATAATATTTTACACCTGTCTTCATAAAACTAGGTGCTACACCTATTCTTCTTTTATTTCCCTTTCCTGCTGTAGTTATATCTATTGATATCCAATGATATAACTCTCCATTAATATTTTCATAATAGCTTGGATTTTTAACATTATTTAATGGAACAATTATCATATCATACTCTTGTGCTGATGTATCTTTATTAATCCATCCTGTATATCCAGCTACTTGAACTTTAGCTGCTGTTCCTACATCTTCAATGACAGGAACATCATCCACATACCCTTGATTAATATATGTATAAGCTCTACTTTTACTAGAATCTCTGTATACATATGTTACCTTATCTGATCCATAATATGGATAACCACCAATATGTTTTAATATTCTTCCCATAGCATTAGTAGAGTATACCATCACACCATTGCTATCTACTACTGAAGGAATTGCACTTGAAACACTTTTAGCTTTCAAAGTAGATGAATTTGCTTTCTCTATTGCTTCCTCTATAGTTTCAGCTGAATCTGCATATTGATAAACTCCATCTCCCATAGATAATACTACTTCAAAATTTGAATCAGTCTTTTTCACTAAGTACTCAATATTTTCTAGTGCATTCATATCCTCTGCATATTCTTCTTTAGAATAATAATAATTAGTATCTAATTGAGAAGTAGCCAATCTGGCTGGCATAGCTGAAGTATTACTTCTTGGTTTTTTAACTGTTTCGTAAACTTCACCAAATTCTACAGGGATGTCCTTTTCTTCCTTATCCTCTAGGTTTTTATATGTAGCTTCTTCTTTAATATTTATATTTTCATTTGAAAAATTCTCTGATTCTATTAAAATACTTTCTTCTGTTGTATCTTTATACTTTTCATTTAGAATCTCTTCTAATTCATTTGGATTATCTAATCCACTTTCACCTAAGTTTTTTTCTGAGTCTACATTAGAATTATTTTGTTTATTCTCCTGTTTTTCATTATCTTTTTTTTCTAATTCCTCATTATCATTTGCTTTCTCAGTATTCTTTATCTCTTGGCTTATAACAGTATTGCTGTTATTATCTACAGTAGTTGCACTAACTGGTATACCCGGTAAAAGAACCTGTCCAATTATAAATAATAAGCTCAACGTAAACGATAATTTTTTCAATATTTTCTCCCCCTTAATCACAACTTTAAGCCATTAAAAGTTCTACTTGAAAAGGGTAATTTAATTGAAATATAAAATTGTATTATAATTTAGGTACATTTAGATTCTATCATAGGAAAATTATATAGTAAACATAATATCTACTATACTTCAGCAAAAAAAGTCAATATATATCAAAATCATATATATTGACTTTATTATTTAATTTATTAACTTTATAACTTCATCAGCAATTACCTCTGCCATTTTTTGTTGATTACCTAAATCAACAAGTTTTTTGACTTCTTCATAATTAGTTATAAATCCACATTCTATTAAAACTGACGCCATAATAGTATTCTTTACAACATAGAAATCATCATCTTTTGCTCCTCTATTATTACTTCCAATATAGCTAGATAATGACCTTGAAATATTTTCTGCTAACTGCCTACTTATATCTATTTTATTGCTATTAGCATTTCCATTATTAGGCTTTGCAGAACTATAATATACCTCTACCCCTTTTGCTTCTGCATAAGTAGAAGCATTCTGGTGTATACTAATAAATAATTCTGCATCACTTGAATTTGCTATATTAACTCTTTTTTCAAGACTTTTCCTCATATCTATAGTTTCTCTCTCATTAGGATTTCTAGTTAATACTATATTAAACCCCTTACTTTCAAGAGTATTCTTTAGCTTCATAGCAATTTGCATATTTATATCTCTTTCAATATATGTTGTACCATAATGTGTTGCATAAGCTCCATCATCTCCACCAAAATTATGACCTGGATCTATAACGATTGTTCTTAAATTATCTTCATCAAACTTTATTTCTATAGCCTCTATTGGTTTTGATTGACCAGTAGTTCCTGCCACTTCGCCTTCAGACTTCCATTCTTGCCATCCTATATCTCTTATATGAACCCTATACTTTAACTTATAACCCTTAATAGGAACTTCCTGCTTTATCTGAATAGCTTCTATCGGCTTAGATCTTCCTGTTGTTCCTGCCACCTCGCTATTTGATACCCATTCTTGCCATCCTATATCTTGTATATGTGCTTTGTATAAAATACCACTATTTAAATTTCCAACCTTATAATCTATTTTTATAGCTTCAATTGATAAAGCTCTTCCTGTTGTTCCTGCCATTTCACCATTAGAAACATTATTTTGCCATCCTATATCTCTAACATGGGTTTGATATGAAACATACGGAATAGAATTATTGTCCTTAATTTTCACTTGAATACCAGTAATTATATCTCCATTACTACTAGCAGTTTGTCCATCTTGCTTCCATTCATTCCATCCAGTATTTTTTGTTCTTATCCTATATTCAATAGTATATCTATCTGGAGCGTTATTAAGAGCTATTTCAATTTGTTCTATAGGTAAATTTCTACCTTCAGTTCCACTAATTTCACCACTAGACTTCCATTCTTGCCATCCTGTATTTCTAATATAGGATCTATATCTTATTATTGATTCTTGTCCTTTATTTAAAATCAACTTGAATGCTTCAACCTGAGTATCTATAGTACTACCAGAAGTTACTCCATCTAAACTCCAATCAGTCCAACCTTCGTTAGATACATGTGTTTGGTATTTTAGTTCACTAATATTTTGCTTTTCAACAAGTTTTATTTCGATAGCTTCTATAGGTTTTGCTTTACCAGTAGTTCCTGCTAACTCACCATTACTTTTCCATTCTTGCCATCCTATATCCCTAATATGAACTCTATACATAATATCATATGAAGTATTATTTCCTTCAAGTTTTATTTCGATAGCTTCTATTGATAATGCTTTACCCGTAGTTCCTGTCATTGTTCCATTTGATACCCATTCTTGCCATCCTATTTTGCTTACATTGGATCTATAATTTAAACTTACTCCTTCTTGTAAACCTTCTAATTTAATATTTAAAGCTTCTATTGGTAAAGACTTTCCTGTTGTTCCTGCTGTTAATCCATTTGATACCCATTCTTGCCATCCTATATTACTTACATGGGCTTGATATCCCACTATATTTCCTCCCGATATTAAACTTCTAGAATTTTCACTGCTAATGCTTTGAGAGTTTTCATTTTCACTTTTATTAGCTGAATCAATATTAATGCTTGATTCTGTATTAATATTCTTATCAGATTCAATATTTTCTTCTAAATTATCTTCTGAAGAATTACCTACATCTTCATCTCTTTCTTCTTTATTTATCTCTTGTATAGTTTGATCAGTATTTTTAGCTTTTTCCCCATTTAATACTTCTTTTTTATTATCTATAGAAGTATTCTCATCTATAATCAAATAGTTACTGTTATCTAAGTTATCTTTAGTCTCTTTATTTTCAATTACGCTATTTAATATATCTGCTCTCACTATCTTTAAAGAATTCATATTAAATATTATGGTAAAGAAAATAAATGTTATAAGTAACATTACTATGTTTTTTCTAAATGTCTTAAACATTTTTCCCCTCCTTAAACAATATGTTTATTTAAATTATACATTATAATTGCTATCCTAATCAAATGTATTTATTACATTTTGATGTCATTTACTTTTAAAACTTTACACTACAATGTTAAGATGATAAAATTTTTAATTGGAGGGGAGTGTTGTTATGACAAAAACTAAGAAAAATAGCTCTACGAAAGTAAAAAAGAAAAAATCTCTAGGTTTTAAAATATTTATAGGTTTTCTATGTATCTTACTTGCTATATTAACTGTAGGTGGTGGATATGTTATAGGTTTAATAAATAAAATGGATAACGTTGAATTAAATAAGGATAACTTAGGAATTGTAGAAGAAGATTTAAAAGATTATGATAATGTAAATAAAATAAAAAATATAGCACTATTTGGTCTAGATTCAACTGATGGTGAAACTGGTCGTTCAGATGCTATTATGATAGCAACAGTAGATCCAATTCATAATAAAGTAAAGTTGACATCTATAATGAGAGATTCTTACGTTTATATTGATGGCTATGGAAATGATAAGATTAACCATGCTTATGCCTATGGTGGTCCTGAACTTTCAATTAAAACAATCAATGAAAACTTTGGATTAAATATAGAAGATTTCGTATCAGTTAACTTTTCATCATTACCAGTTATTATAAACATTCTAGGTGGTGTTGATATAGAAATTACCGAAGAAGAATTACAATATATAAATGACTATATAAACGATATTAATAATAGGGATGGAACAGCTTCACCTAACATTACTTATGCAGGTGTTCAACACTTAGATGGAACACAAGCCCTTGCTTATTCTAGAATAAGATATACTAGTGGAGGAGATTATAAGAGAACTGAAAGACAACGAACTGTGCTAGAAGCTTTATTTAACAAACTAACTTCTGCATCTGTAAGTTCTTATAATTCATTATTAAACAAAGTATTACCTTATGTTCAAACTAACTTAAATACAGGAGATATTCTTTCCTTAGGTACTAATGTATTAGGAATTGGAAATAATTTAGAACAAGATAGATTTCCTAGAGATGGCTATTGTGAAGGAGCTATGATAGATGGTGTATATTATTTAACCTTCGATATAGAAACCGCTAAACAACAAATGAGAGATTATATATTTAATGATATAAAGTAGAAATATACGTATCTAGTGTTGCATAAAACTCTAAGAAACACTAGATACGTATATTATTACCACTTTGATTTTTTACCATATATTTTTAGGACCCCATCTTTAATACCATAAAATAAATACTTTATTTTCTTAGGCTCAGCTAATAATATTTTTATGAAATCATATATTATCCTCATTATGAATGTAATTTTTTTATATTTTCTAAACATATATATTGAATTTCTAGAAATATAATATATAGCTTGATTACTATAATTATCATAAGTGAATTCTAATCCACAAAATATTCTTCTTTCTTTTTTACCTTCTTCATGGAAAAGTATTGCTTCTTTTACCATAAAAATTTCATATCTATGTTTACGAACATTAAAACAAAATTCTGTATCTACATAATAAATAAATAATTTTTCATTAAAAAATCCTATATCTTTAAATATAGATGCCTTAATCAATGAACCTGACTGTATTACATGTTCAACTTTTTTATAGCTTATATTCTCTTCTATGTTATAGTAGCTTCTATTTATAGATACATCTAAAATTTCAGGTGCTAATATACCTACTTTTTTCTTCTCTTCATCTAGCAGATTATTATAAAAATTTAACATTTTAGAAATCATATCTTTATCTAATATACTGTCATGATCCAAAGTCAATATCCAATCTGATTTATATTCTAACGCTCTCTTTATTCCAATATTAAGTGCTTTGGCTATTCCATAATTATCATAATTATAAATAATATCTATATTTTCTGTTTTTAAAAACTTATTTAATATATTTTTTGTTTTATCATTTGAACCATTATCTACTATTATTATTTGAGACACTTGTTTTTCTAAACTATCTATTACATTTATTATGTTTTCATCTGTATTATATGTAACTATTATACACGAAATAAATTCCTTCAATATTTTCACCTCAAAAATA
>NZ_JBNPON010000022.1:0-47214 GCF_050315195.1 Clostridium sp. SGI.024
TTTGTTTATTCCGTTTTAGAAGAGTTATAATGTGAATAACTTTTTTATTTATAAAAAGTACATTTGACTTTATGGATAATTATGGTTAGTATGTGTATAATAAATGAAAATTATGAGGTAATAAAATGAATAAGAAAATGCCAGTTTTATTTCTAGCTCATGGAAGTCCAATGAACGTGGTTTTAGATAATGAATATACAAATTCCTTAATAAAACTTGGAAAAGAGTTAGAAAAACCAAAAGCTATTATTATAATTTCAGCTCATTGGAAAACTAAAGGAACATATATAACATACAGTAAAAAGCCAAGACAAATTTATGATTTTTATGGATTTCCAGAGGAAATATATAATATAAAATATGAACCAGAAGGTGGAGAAAAATACGCTGAAATGGTTGCTAATGAATTAAAAAAAGAAGATGTAAAACTTACTGATGAGTGGGGATTAGATCACGCTGCATGGGGAGTTTTGAAGTATCTTTATCCTAAAGCTGATATACCTACCTTTGAACTAAGCTTAAATGGATTGTTGACAGAAGAACAACATTATAATATAGGTAAAAAACTAGTAAAGTTTAGAGAAGAAGGGATATTAATAATAGGCAGTGGAGATATAGTTCATAATTTAAGAGTAGCAGATTATGATCTTTATGGAAAGCCACATGAATGGGCTGAAGCCTTTGATGATTATATTGTTAGTGCAGTTAAAAATTATAGTCATAATACTTTAATTAACTATAAAGCTTTAGGAGATATATCAAAACTTGCAGTACCAACAGATGAGCATTTTTTACCCCTTTTATATGTAATAGGTGCACAAGAAAAAGCTGATAAAGTTCAAGTTGTTCATAAAAGTATTCAAAATTCTTCTGTATCAATGACATGTCTAAAGATAGGTTAGAACGTATTAAATGAAGGAAATTAAGTATAAAATGGATCTTATGAGAAGACAATTTTAAATTTGAAGATACTTTTTTATGTGTTTTAGTTGTATATTTTGTATTTATTATAGAATTACCTATATATAATATATATTAATTTGTTAAATTAATGAAAATAAATATAAAATATAAGTATATAATAATAGAAATATTCGAAATATTATTAATAATATCTATAAAATATTAACAAAATGATAATAAACCCTATATAAAAAAGCTTTTAAAAAGTGAATTGGCAAAGTTTTCTTAAAATTCTTGACATAGGATGAGAAGGGTAGTAAAATCTTAACAATAGCAAAACTTAATATGACCTTAAGATTTCAAATGCAATGAAGGAGACCTTTATTTAGATTAAAAGTTTCAGAGAGTCCATGTTAGGTGAGAATGGATACTTTACTAAATAATAATCACTCTAGAGCAGTGTCACAGAAATTACGAATAAGTATAAGTAAGTGGTAACCGGTAAGCACCGTTAAAGGCAAGGGTTTGTTTGAACCTAGTGATTGTAGAAATTAAGGCGGAATTATATACCACCATAATGATTCTTTCATTAAGGGTGGTTTTTTTACACAATTTTTTAAAAGGGGGCTAAGAATTTGGAAAGACATGTATTATCTGTATTAGTTAGAAATTCATCAGGAGTTTTAACTAGAGTTTCAGGATTATTCGCAAGACGTGGATTTAATATTGATAGTTTAACAGTAGGAAGAACTGAAAATCCAGAAATATCAAGGATGACTATTGTATTAATGGGAAATGACGATGTTTTAGAACAATTTACCAAACAACTTAATAAGTTAGAAGATGTTTTAAGAGTACATGAATTAGAATCAGAACATTCAATATATAGAGAGCTGGTTCTAATTAAAGTAAAAGCTTCAGCAGAAAATAGAGGGGCAATAAATGAAGTAGTAAAAATATTTAGAAGTAAGATAATAGATGTAGCACATAATACTGTAACAATAGAATTAACAGGTGATGATAGTAAGATTAGCGCACTAATAGAGTTAATGGAAGATTACGGAATAGTAGAAATAGTTAGAACAGGAATAGTTGCTTTAGAAAGAGGCGATAAGGATATTACTAATTATGGAGAATACTTTAATTAAAATGAAGAATGAAGAATGTAAAATGTAAAATTAATGAAATAACTTAGCATAGCTAAGTTATAAAATAGAAAATTAAAATTCAGCTATGCTGAATTATCCTTAATTATTCATTTTACATTTTTAATTTTACATTCAAATAAGGGGGTAAGCAATGAGCAAAAGGTATATAGAAATCTTTGATTCTACATTAAGAGATGGGGCACAGGGTGAAGATATTTCATTTTCTCTTGAGGACAAGATAAAGGTTGCTATTGCTTTAGATAAACTGGGGGTTTCTTATATAGAAGCTGGTAATCCTGGATCTAATCCAAAGGATATGGAGTTCTTTAAGAGAATTAAGGAAATAGAACTTAAGAACTCAAAATTATCAGCCTTTGGGGCAACGAGGAAAGCAAATATTAAAGCTGAAGATGACAATAATATAAAAAGTTTATTAAAAGCAGACACAGAAGTAGTTGTTATCTTTGGTAAGTCATGGGATTTTCAAGTAAAAGAAATATTAAAGACATCATTAGATGAAAATTTAAATATGATAAGGGATTCTATAATATATCTTAAAAGTCATAATAAAGAAGTTATTTTTGATGCAGAGCATTTTTTTGACGGATATAAGGCAAATAGTGAATATGCTATCAAAACATTAATGTCAGCAAAGGAAGCTGGGGCAGATGTAATAACCCTTTGTGATACTAATGGGGGAACTTTAACTTCTGAAATAAAAGAAATAGTAACTGAAGTAGTATCTTTAGTAGGTGGTAAGATAGGAATTCATTGTCATAATGATATAGGAATGGCTGTAGCAAATTCAATAATGGCTATAGAATGTGGGGCATCTCATGTACAAGGTACTTTTATAGGAGTTGGTGAAAGATGTGGTAATGCAAATTTATCATCTATAATACCAACATTACAATTAAAACTTGGATATGAAGTAATTCCTGAAAATAAGCTTTTGGAGCTTACAAAAACAGCAAAATATATTTCAGAAATATCAAATATAAAGCTTTTAGATAATATGCCATATGTAGGTTCATCAGCCTTTGCACATAAGGGAGGAATGCATATAGATGCAATTTGTAAAACTCCAGAATCTTATGAGCATATAAAGCCTGAAATGGTAGGTAATTACAGAAGGTTCTTAGTATCTGAAGTAAGTGGAAAAAGTACTATTTTAAAAGAAATTCAAAAGGTATTTCCAAGTATAACTAGAGATAGTGAAGAAGTTGAGAAAATAACTAATAGGCTTAAAGAGTTAGAATATGAAGGTTATAAATTTGAAGGGGCAGAAGGTACAGTAGAACTTTTAATTAGAAAGACTATAGGAAAGTACAAGCCTTTCTTTGAACTTAAACACTTTAAAACCATTGGTGAACAACCATGGAATACGAAGGATTTTACATCAACAGCTTTAATAAATGTGGTAGTTGAAGGAAAAAATAAAATGACAGCAGCAGAGGGAGATGGACCAGTTAATGCTTTAGATAAAGCTTTAAGAGAAGCCCTTGAAAACTTCTATCCACAGTTAAAAGAAGTAAGACTTATAGATTATAAGGTTAGAGTTTTAGATTCAGAAAGTGCCACAGGAGCAAAGGTAAGGGTTTTAATAGAATCAACAGACGGAATGGAAAATTGGAGTACGGTTGGAGTATCTAGAGACGTTATAGAGGCTAGTTTAATAGCTTTAGTTGATTCAATAGAATATAAATTAATAAAAGATATAGAAAAAAAATTAAAGACTTATTTTTAAAAAGGGGGACTAAAAACATGGGTATGACTATGACTCAAAAAATTCTTGCAGCCCATGCAGGATTAGAAAGTGTAAAGGCAGGGCAATTAATTGAAGCTAACTTAGATTTAGTGCTAGGTAATGATATTACATCACCAGTAGCAGTTAATGAATTTTATAAATTAAAGTTAGAAAAAGTTTTTGATAAAGATAAAGTGGCAATAGTACCTGACCATTTTACTCCAAACAAAGATATAAAAGCAGCAGAACAAAATAAAATGATAAGAGAATTTGCAAAAGAAAAGGATATAGCTAATTACTTTGATGTTGGTGAAATGGGAATTGAACATTGTCTTATTCCAGAAAAAGGCCTAGTAGTTGCTGGTGATGTTGTAATTGGGGCAGATTCACACACTTGTACTTATGGAGCTTTAGGAGCTTTTTCAACAGGAATAGGTTCTACAGATATGGCAGCTGGAATGGCTATAGGTAAGTGTTGGTTTAAGGTGCCATCAGCTATAAAATTTGTTTTAAAGAATAAGCCTGCTAAGTGGATAAGTGGTAAGGATATAATTCTTCACATTATAGGTATGATAGGTGTTGATGGAGCATTATATAGATCTATGGAATTTGTTGGAGATGGAATAAAGTATCTTTCAATAGATGATAGATTTACAATGGCAAATATGGCTATAGAAGCCGGTGGAAAAAACGGAATATTCCCAGTTGATGATGTAACTATTGAATATTTAAAAGATCATTCAGATAGAGAATGGAAGGTTTATGAGGCTGATGAAGATGCTGAATATGATGAAGTCTATGAAATAGATTTAAGCACATTAAGACCAACAGTAGCATTCCCTCATTTACCAGATAACACAAGAACTATAGATAATGTTGGGGATGTAGAAGTAGATCAAGTAGTTATAGGTTCTTGTACAAATGGTAGAATCTCTGATTTACGAATAGCAAGAGATATTATAAAAGGAAAGAAAATTAAAAAGGGAGTTAGATGTATCATATTCCCAGGAACTCAAAAAATTTACCTTCAAGCTTTAGAAGAAGGAATAATAAAAGATTTAGTAGAAGCAGGTGCAGTATTCTCAACATCTACTTGTGGGCCATGCTTAGGAGGACATATGGGAATCCTAGCAAAAGGAGAGAGAGCTGTTTCAACTACAAATAGAAACTTCGTAGGAAGAATGGGACATGTTGAATCAGAAGTATACCTAGCGAGTCCAGCAGTTGCAGCAGCATCAGCACTTACAGGGAAGATAACAAACCCTGAGGAAATTAAGAATTAAGAATGAAAAATGAAGAATTAAGGAAATAACTTAGCAAAGCTAAGTTAAGAAATAAAATTTCAAATTCAGCTATGCTGAATTATCCATAATTCTACATTCTAGATTCTACATTTTACATTATAAAAAGGGGGATTTTAAATGAAGGCAAAAGGTAGAGTTTTTAAATATGGAGATAATGTTGATACAGATGTAATAATTCCAGCGAGGTATTTAAATACCTCTGATCCAAAGGAATTAGCAGCACATTGTATGGAAGATATAGATAAAGAGTTTACAGAGAAAGTTCAAAAGGGTGATATTATCGTTGCAAATAAGAACTTTGGATGTGGATCCTCTAGGGAACATGCACCAATAGCTATAAAAGAAAGTGGAGTAAGTTGTGTTATAGCATCAACATTTGCAAGAATATTTTATAGAAATGCAATAAATATAGGATTACCTATATTAGAATGTGATGAAGCAGTTAAAGCAATAGATGCAGGGGACGAACTTGAAATAGATTTTACTACAGGAATTATAAAAAATAATACTAAAAATCAAGAATATCAAGGAGAGCCATTCCCAGAATTTATGCAAAATATAATAAACTGTGGAGGACTAGTTAACTACATTAAAAGTAAGTAATAAGTAAGAGTAAATAAGTAATAGTGAAGAGGTAATAGTGAAGAATTAAGAGTGAATAGTTAAGGAATAAACTCCTACGGAGTTTAGAAATTTTATAATTCAGCCAAGCTGAATTATTTCAACAATTCTACAATTTACATTCTTCATGTTCATTCAATTTAGGGGGTTATAAGATGAATTATAAAATAGCTATAATACCTGGGGATGGAATTGGTCCAGAGGTTGTGGAACAAACTGTGAATGTTTTGAATTGTGTTGGGGATAAATTTAATCATACTTTTGAATATGAGTATTTATTAGCAGGGGGATGTGCTATAGATGAGAAAGGCACACCTTTACCAGAGGAAACTTTAGAAGCTTGTAAAAAAGCTGATGCAGTATTGCTTGGAGCAGTTGGAGGACCTAAATGGGATGATCCAAATGCCAAGGTTAGACCAGAGCAAGCATTGCTTGGATTAAGGGGAGGACTTAATTTATATTGTAATTTAAGACCAGCTTTATTATATGCACCTTTAAAGGATGCATCACCTCTTAAAGATAACATAATAGGTGATGGAATAGATATATGCGTAGTTAGGGAACTAACTGGGGGAATATATTTTGGTGAAAGAGGAAGAGAAGAAGTAGATGGAGTACAAGGTGCTTATGATACTGAAAGATATAATGTAAATGAAGTAAGAAGAATAGCTAAGATTGCTTTTGAGACAGCTATGAAAAGAGATAAAAAACTTACAAGTGTAGATAAAGCAAATATATTAGAGACTTCAAGACTTTGGAGAAGTGTTATAGAGGAAGTTGCTAAAGATTATCCAGAAGTTTATGTTAATCACATGTATGTGGACAATGCTTCTATGCAATTAGTAAGGGATCCAAAGCAATTTGATGTAATAGTTACTTCTAATATGTTTGGAGATATTTTATCAGATGAAGCAAGTATGATAACAGGGTCAATTGGTATGCTACCTTCAGCATCTTTAGGAGAAGGAAAGCTTGGAATGTATGAGCCTATACATGGTAGTGCTCCAGATATTGCAGGAAAGGGAATTGCAAATCCATTAGCAACTATACTTTCTGCAGCAATGATGCTAAGATACAGCTTTAATTTAGAAGATGAAGCAAGACTTATAGAAGGAGCAGTAGTTAAGGTTTTAGAAGATGGGTATAGAACAGGTGATATAATGAGCGAAGGAATGAAGCTAGTTGGAACTAGTGAGATAGGAAAGCTAGTATTAGAAAATATGTAAAATGAGAGGTGAAATATATGAGGAGTGATGTGATAAAAAAAGGTCCACAAAAGGCACCACATAGATCATTACTAAAGGCAACAGGGTTAACAGATGAAGAAATCAACAGACCATTAATAGGTGTTGTAACTTCACAAAATGATATAATAGCAGGTCATATAAATTTAGATAAAATAGTTGAATCAGTTAAAAAAGGAGTACTTATGTCTGGAGGCACTCCAATAGTATTTCCAACTATAGGAGTATGTGATGGTATAGCAATGGGGCATGAAGGAATGAGATATTCCTTAGTTACAAGAGAACTTATAGCAGACACTATTGAATGTATGGTTAAGGCACATGCTTTTGATGCACTTGTATTAATACCAAACTGTGACAAGATTGTGCCTGGTATGATGATGGCTGCATTAAGACTTAATATACCAGCAATAGTTATTAGCGGTGGACCAATGCTAGCTGGTAAGTTTAAGGGTAAGGACGTATCTCTTTCAACTATGTTTGAGGCAGTTGGGGCATTTGAGAATGGTACTATGTTAGAAGGTGATTTGTGTGATATGGAAAATAAAGCATGTCCAACATGTGGTTCATGTTCAGGTATGTTTACAGCCAATTCAATGAATTGCTTAGCAGAGGTTTTAGGTTTAGGATTACCTGGTAATGGAACAATACCAGCAGTATATTCAGAAAGAATGAGACTTGCTAAATATGCAGGTATGAAAATAATGGACTTATTAGAAAAGGATATTAAGCCAAGAGATATAGTAAATGAAAAATCTATAAGAAATGCATTAACTGTAGATATGGCTTTAGGATGTTCTACAAATAGTGTTCTTCATTTAACAGCAATAGCAAATGAAGCAAAAGTAGATTTAAATTTAGATATGATAAATGAAGTATCAGAAGTAACACCTAATCTTTGTAGATTAGCACCAGCTTCAGATACTCATATTGAAGAGTTATATTGGGCTGGTGGAATTCAAGCAGTTATGAAGGAGCTTTCAAAGAAAGATCTTTTAGACTTAGATTCTGTAACAGCTACATCCAAAACTCATAAGGAAAACTTAGAGGGAGTAGAAGTACTTGATTACAATATCATTAAGAGTATAGAGGAGCCATTTAGTTCAACTGGTGGAATAAGGGTATTAAAAGGGAATTTAGCAACAGATGGAGCAGTAGTTAAAAAGTCAGCAGTTTTAGAAGAAATGTTAGTGCATAAGGGGCCAGCAAGAGTATTTGATTCAGAAGAAGATGCAATTGAAGCAATTCTTTCTAAGAAAATAATTAAAGGCGATGTAGTGGTAATTAGATATGAAGGACCTAAGGGTGGTCCAGGTATGAGAGAAATGTTATCACCAACATCAGCAATTGCAGGAATGGGTTTAGATAAGCACGTAGCATTAATAACTGATGGAAGATTCAGTGGAGCAACTAAAGGAGCTGCAATAGGACATATTTCTCCAGAAGCAGCTGAAGGTGGAACAATAGGACTAGTAGAAGAAGGAGATATTATTTCAATAGATATTCCAAATGGAAAACTAGAACTATTAGTAGATGAGGAAGTTTTAAAAGAAAGAAGAAAGAACTTCAAACCATTGCCACCAAAGGTTACAGAAGGGTACTTAGCAAGATATGCTAAGCTAGTAAGCTCTGCAAGCACAGGAGCAATACTTAAATAATTAAGAATTTAAAATGTAAAATGTAGAATTAAGGAAATAACTCAGACAAGCTGAGTTATGAAAGATTAATAATTTTTCATTCTACATTAAAAAAAGGGGGGTATTTATGATTATAACTGGAGCTGAAATTTTAATAAAAACCCTTTTAGATGAGGGTGTTGACACTATATTTGGATATCCGGGTGGAGCTGTTTTGAATATATATGATGAGCTTTATAAATATAGAGATGAGATTACTCATGTATTAACTGCCCATGAACAAGGGGCTTCTCATGCAGCTGATGGATATGCAAGGGCTACTGGTAAAGTTGGAGTTTGTTTAGCTACATCTGGACCAGGGGCAACTAATTTAGTTACTGGAATTGCAACTGCATATATGGATTCTATTCCTATGGTTGCTATTACAGGAAATGTAACTAAACCATTATTAGGAAAGGATAGTTTCCAAGAAGTAGATATTACAGGAATTACAATGCCAATAACAAAGCACAATTATATTGTTAAAGATGTTAATGACTTGCAGAGAATAGTAAAAGAAGCCTTTTATATAGCAAAGGAAGGTAGACCAGGTCCTGTATTAATAGATATACCTAAAGATATAACAGCAGCTAAGGCAATATATGAACCAATGCCTCATACGGAGGTTGAAAGAAAAACTAAGTATATAACTAAGGAAGCCTTAGAAAGTGTAGCAAGACTAATTAATGAAGCAGAAAATCCATTTATATATGCAGGGGGAGGAATAGTAGCATCAGGAGCTTATGAAGAACTTAAGGAAATAGTTAATAAAATAAATTCTCCAATTGCAACATCTCTTATGGCAATGTCATCATTCCCTTATGATCATCCATTATATACGGGAATGATAGGGATGCATGGAAGTAAAGCTTCTAATATATTAACTAGTAAATGCGATTTATTAATAAATCTTGGGGCAAGATTTAGTGATAGGGTTATAAGCAATCAAAATCATATTAAAAATGCAAAGGTAATTCATATAGATGTAGATCCTGCAGAAATAAATAAAAATGTAAAAGTAGATGCCTTTGTAGTGGGAGATTTAAAAATAGTTCTTCAAAAATTAATTCCACTTCTTAAAGAAAAGAAAAATGAAGAGTGGCTTGAAAAAATGAGAGAACTTAAAGCCTTAAATGTAGAAGATACTTCTGAAACAGGAGAATTAACACCAGAATTCCTATTTAGAAAATTAAGTGAGTTAGATGATGGAAGTTTCGTTCTTACAACAGAAGTTGGACAGCATCAAATGTGGGCTTCCCAATACTTTAAATTTAAAACACCAAGAACCTTTATATCATCAGGGGGACTTGGAACTATGGGATATGGATTAGGGGCTTCAATTGGAGCTCAAATGGCACTAAAGGATAAGCAAGTTATAAATATTGCTGGTGATGGAAGTTTTGGAATGAACTGCAATGAATTAGCCACAGCAGCTAAAAATAATCTACCTATAATAGTTATAATATTAAATAACAATTCCTTAGGAATGGTTAGACAGTGGCAAAACTTTTTCTATGAGGGAAGATATTCATCAACAACTTTAAATAGAACAACAGATTTTGTGAAAGTAGCTGAAGCCTTTGGTGGTAAAGGATATAGAGTCTTTGAAAAAGAAGAATTAGTTCCTGTATTAAAGGAAGCCTTAGAATACAAAGGACCTGTTGTAATAGATTATGTAATAGAAAGCGACAAGAAAGTATTTCCAATGGTTGCACCAGGTGCACCAATTAATGAAATAATAAGTGAAGAAGATGTATAAATAATAGGGGGTTAGAAAAATGGCAAAAATGTATTATGAAAAGGACACAAATTTAGATTTATTAAAGGGGAAAAAAGTTGCAATAATTGGATATGGTAGTCAAGGTCATGCACATGCATTAAATTTACATGAAAGTGGAGTAGATGTTGTAGTTGGACTTTATAATGGAAGTAAATCATGGAAGAGAGCTGAAGAAGCAGGCTTAGAAGTTGCAACAGTTGCAGAAGCAGCAAAGGCAGCAGATGTTATAATGATTTTGTTACCAGATGAAAGACAAGCACAAGTTTACAAATCAGAAATCGCACCAAATTTAGAAGCAGGAAATGCCTTAGTATTTGCTCATGGATTTAACATTCATTATGGACAAATAGTTCCACCAGCAGATGTAGATGTATTTATGTGTGCACCTAAGGGACCAGGACATATGGTAAGAAGAACATATACTGAAGGTTCAGGAGTTCCATGTTTAATAGCTGTATATCAAAATCCAACAGGAAATGCTAGAGATTTAGCATTAGCATATTCTAATGGTATTGGTGGCGCAAGAGCAGGTGTTTTAGAAACTACATTTAAAGATGAAACAGAAACAGACTTATTTGGTGAACAAGCAGTTTTATGTGGTGGTTGTACAGCACTTATAAAGGCTGGATTTGAAACATTAGTAGAAGCAGGATATGCACCAGAAAATGCATACTTTGAATGTTTACATGAAATGAAACTAATTGTAGATTTACTATATCAAGGTGGTATGAGTATGATGAGATATTCAATATCTGATACTGCAGAGTATGGAGACTACATGGTTGGGGATAGAATAGTTACAGATGAAACAAAGAAAGAAATGAAGAAAGTATTAAAAGAAATCCAAGATGGAACCTTTGCAAAGAACTGGTTATTAGAAAACCAAGTTGGAAGACCAATGTTTAATGCAAGAAGAAAAATGGAAGCAGAACATCCAATTGAAAAAGTTGGTAAAGAACTTAGAGAAATGATGAGCTGGATAGATACTAAGAAATTAGATTAATAATAAAATATAACCTTCACTAAAAAGTGTATCTTTTAATTTTACTATGATTTCAAGAGTAAAATTACATAGATACACTTTTTAACTTATGTTAAAATATTTAAGTAATAAATAAGGAGGAAATTAAATGGATATTAAAAGTTTTTTAAAGCTAGTGGAAATACAGACAAAAGTAGCAAGTGTTATTCCATATTTATTAGGAACTTTTTATGTTTTATACAGATATGAAAATTTTAATTTAAAAAATGCAATTATAATGTTTTTATCAATGATAATCTTTGATATGACTACAACAGTAATAAATAATTATATAGATTACGCAAAGGCAATTAAAAAAGAAGGATATGGATATGAAACTCATAATGCAATAGTAAGTCATAATTTAAATCCAAAAGTAGTTAGGACTTTAATTTGTACTATGCTAGTTGTAGCAGTAACTTTAGGATTAATATTAGTTAAAAATACTAATATTATAGTTTTATTAATTGGAGCTATATCTTTTGTAATTGGAATTACTTATTCCTTTGGTCCAATTCCAATTTCAAGAACACCCTTTGGAGAAATTTTTTCTGGACTTGCTATGGGATTTATAATAACATTCTTATCTATTTATATTCATATATTTGACGCTGGAATATTAAGTGTAAATATTAATGAATTAAGTAATATAAATATCAGTTTTAATTTCATAGAATTAATTAAGATATTTATAATATGTTTGTCTCCAATAATGGGAATTTCAAATATAATGCTTGCAAATAATATTTGTGATATAGATGAAGATATAGAAAATAAAAGATATACATTACCAATATATATCGGTAAAGAAAATGCATTAAGGGTATTTAAATGGCTATACTATATTGGATTTATTTCTATATTTATTGGTATATTAATTAGAGCATTGCCAGTAGTTTCAATAGTAACTTTATTAGTATTAAAAGTAGTTCAAGGAAATATTAATAAATTTAACAAGCTTCAAACTAAAAAAGATACATTTATTTTAGCTGTAAAAAACTTTGTTATTACAAATCTAGTTTATGTTATTACTATATTATGCGGATTGATTTTAGATTTATATTAAAAAGTGGATTTGTTTTAAAGAAATATTTATATTAGTTAATTTAAAAGGGCTATTGTATTAGCGGGTAAAAAACTGCTAGCGATAGCTCTTTTTTCTCTAGCAAATCTTGAATAATCTGAAGTGTAATCATCTTCTAGTAAAAAAAATAAAAAAAAGTATTAAAAAATCGAAATAAGTTCAAATATTCAAAAAAACTTTGAATAATAATATAATTTTGATATAAAATCTTAAAAAATAGTAATTGTATAGGAGGTTAATATGCATTTATCTAAATTTACTTATTATTCTTTAAGAACTTTAGTTTATTTAGCTAATAATAGAGAAAATGTTTTTACGACAGAAGAATTATCGAATAAGTTAGAAGTATCCAGGCATCATTTAAAAAAAATAATAAATAAGTTAGGTAAAACGGAGTTTATTATATCAACGAAAGGCAGAACAGGGGGAATAATGTTAGGCTTAGATCCAAAGGATATAAATTTAGGAGAATTAATCAGTATAACAGAAAAAAACTTAAATATGGAAGAATGTTTTTATAAAAATAATTGTATAAACCCTAATTGTAAAATCAAGGGAGTAATACAAAGTGCATTAAATGAATTTATTAATGAATTTTCTAAATATTACTTAAGTGATATCTTATAGATTATATGTTTCTTATTTAAAGCAACTTTATTAATAATAGGTATTATAGAATAATAATTTATTTATTTTAAAAGCATTTCAAGTGAAATCAGTTAGTTTTGCATAAAAACAAAACTAACTGATTTGTTGTTTGCAACGAATATTAGTATTGTTTTTTATTAATTGAAAAACTATTTATTAATAAATGTATATTAAGTCATATGAGAATTACATGTAGTGTTTATAAAATAGATTTATTAATTAATTGATATTGTTTTGGTGTGATACCAGTTGAATTTTTAAATGTTTTAGAAAAGTGAGAAGCATCAAAAAAACCTAATTTTAAAGCTATTTCATTTATAGAAATATTAGACTTTAACAATTCTTTAGATTCCGCAATCTTTTTTTTAGTAATGAATTCTTGAAGAGTCATATTAGTTTCTTTTTTAAATTTATTGCGTAAACATGTTTCACTTATATAGAAATGTTTAGCAATTTCTTTTGTTTTTAATGAACTATAAGTATTAAGTGAAATATATTGTATTACATTAGTAATAAAAGGTGAATAGTTCTTTTTGTTATTTCCAATTAAACGAGTGAAATATATTATTGCAGCTTCTCTAATTTTTAATACTTCAGAAAGAGTTTTTGCAAGTTCCATATCTGTTATAAATAAATCTCTACTCCTATAGGATTCGATAATATCCACACCAAGATTTATTGCTATATTTGAAAGCTTTTCAAAAAAAGTAATACTGTAATTTTTACAACTTCTAAACTCATCTCCTGTTAGATAAGGAGTAGGAGAGTTACTTAATTGAAGAATTAATTCCTTTAATTTAGATTCATCTCCATTTTTAACGCATTGAAGAATTTCTTTCTCGTAGTAAAATAGATAAATGTTTTTATCAAATAAATTAGATGTAAGGACATGTAGTTTTGATTTCTCTAATTTAAGATAAAATTTATCTAAGTAATCCTCCACTTCTTTTGATAATGGATCTGTAAAATTACCAGTTATACAATAATTTAGATGAATAATTATGTCATGAATATCTCCTAAAGAAAATAACTTTAAATTAACTAAATATTTATATATTTCGGTTCTTTCCTCTAATCCAGCATTTATATGGGAGAATTTTTTTGACAATAAGTTTTTATCAATATTGTTATATCTAAATGGACCAATTAAAATATATATATCTTTATATGGATAAAAAATATATAATTCATTAAAGAATCCATTTATTATTTTTATTTCATTTAAATTTTTTTGGAATTTTGATGAATTAAAATTATAACTAAAATTATAGTCTAATAATTGAGCTTTATCTGATTTATATACATAGATAGATTTAAAATTTTTATCAAATACCTGAATAGGTAAACTAGATATAATATGAAATGATTTTAAAAATTTTAAATTTTGCATAAAAAAACTCCTCTCAAAAAAATCTTTTGTTCATAAATATTTTACAAAATTTATATAAAATTTAAAATAGTTTTACAAAAAAAATAAACTTTTTTATTCATTTTTATATATATAAGTACATCTAATGAAGTTGCTTAAAATAATAATTAATTGCTTAAAGGGAGAGTATTATTTTGAAAAGAGACATAATCATTATTTATAGGGAGTATATCATTATTTAATATAGACTTTTATTGAGGTATAATTTATTTAGTTATAATAAAATTTAGACAGGTGATGAAATGAATTATGTTTATATATTAAAATGTAGGGATAATACTTTATATACAGGTTGGACAACATCTTTAGAAAAGAGACTTAAAGCTCATAATAGTGGTAGGGGAGCTAAATATACAAGAGCTAGGCTTCCAGTAGAAATAGTGTATTTTGAAGAGTTTGAAGACAAAAAAGAAGCCATGAAGAGAGAATATGCAATAAAAAAATTATCAAGAGAAGAAAAATTAAAATTGATAGATAAATTTATTGGAGTAGTTAATATTTAATTTGTACATTAAATATTAACTACTTTTTAACTTTAAGGAGGGGAATGGTTATCATAAAAAATATAAGAGAAAATAATATAAAGAATGTTTTATTCAATTTAAAGCTAATATTGATTTTTATTATTGAACTATAATTATTCATTATGAATTACCAATTAGATATTGCAAGCATGTCTAGACATCTACATGTATAGTTGTTAACAAGAGTAAACAGGAGGAAATAAGAGTAATATAGAATTATATTTAAAATTTGGTATAAAATAATTAAATTTAAATAAAAATCGTTGATTTTAAGAAAAAGTATGCTAAAATTAGTGTATATATTAAGGCTAATTGCATAATATATACTGTAAATTAAATAACATAATACCTAAGAAAGGAGGATAGAAAAGTAGAATAAAGCGCCAGAACTTAAGTGAGCCTCCAAATTTTACATTTGGATAGGCGAACTTACTCCTTCGAATGAATATGAGAAGGAGTTTCCTATAATATCCAAGACTTTTATTGGTTTTTGGAGAAGTTACTAACTTTAGGAAAGTAATAATAAGTTTTTAATTATATAAAGCTTATTTTTAAAGGAAACTCGACTCGCATTCGCTCGCTGAGTAAGTTCCACCAACCAAATCGAAGATTTGGGGTGTCACTTAAGTTGACGAGGTTGGGGAGTATCGATACTTCGGCGGGTGCCCCACGGTATTCACACTACCGTTAACAGCTAACAAAACTGTAAAGTGATTTACAGCACAATATTAGCTAGGTGTTAAAACCTTCAAGATGCTATGGAATATTAGAAGTATAAAGATAGCTCTTTAATTTTTAATCAAAAAATAATAGACAATGGAAGGAAGAATAAAATATGTGTGGAATAGTTGGATTCGTAGGAAAGAAGGAAGCATCTCCAATATTAGTTGAGGGATTATCTAAATTAGAATATAGAGGATATGACTCAGCTGGAGTAGCTGTACTAAAAGATGGAGAAATAAAGGTTAGAAAATATAAAGGACGTTTAAAGAATTTAGAAGATAACTTAAATAAAAGTCCTTTAAGTGGAGAAATAGGAATAGGACACACTAGATGGGCTACTCATGGAGAGCCATCAGATATAAATTCTCATCCTCATACAAACGAAAATGCAACAATTAGCGTTGTTCATAATGGGATTATAGAAAACTATATAAAACTTAAAGAATGGTTAGGAAACAAGGGATATGAATTTTATTCAGAAACAGATACAGAAGTAATTCCTAATTTAGTGGATTACTACTATGAAGGTGATTTATTTGAAGCTGTAACTAAAGCAACAGCTAAAATGGAAGGAAGCTATGCTATTGGAGTTATCTGCAAAAATGAACCAGATAAAATAGTAGCAGTTAGAAAAGATAGTCCATTAATAGTTGGGCTTGGAGAAGATGAATACTTTATAGCTTCTGATATACCAGCAGTTCTTAACCATACAAGAGAAGTTTATTTATTAGAAGATAAAGAATTTGTAATAATAACTAAGGATGGAGTAGAAATTAAAACAGAGGATGGAGATAAGATAGATAAAGAGATTTATCATGTTACTTGGGATGTAGATGCAGCTGAAAAAGGTGGTTATGAAGACTTTATGTTAAAAGAAGTTCATGAACAGCCAAAAGCTATAAAAGATACATTAACATCTAGAGTTTTGAAAAATACACCAGTTAAATTAGATGATATAAATATGTCAAAGGAAGAATTAGAATCCTTCGACAGAGTATTTATAGTTGCCTGTGGAACAGCTTATCATGCAGGTTTAGTTGGAAAAACTATAATAGAAAAATTAGCTAAGATACCAGTTGAAGTTGATATAGCTTCAGAATTTAGATATAGAGAGCCACTTATAACAGAAAAATCATTAGTAATAGTTGTTAGCCAATCTGGAGAAACAGCAGATACTTTAGCAGTTTTAAGAGATGCTAAAAAAGTAGGAGCAAAAGTACTTGCTATTACAAATGTTGTTGGAAGCTCAGTTTCAAGAGAAGCTCATCATGTTATTTACACTTGGGCAGGTCCAGAAATTGCAGTTGCATCTACAAAGGCATATGAAACACAATTAATAGCATTCTATGTTTTAGGATTATACTTTGGAGAACTTAAAGGAACTTTAGATAATAAATTATCAGAAGAAATAAAAGAAGAATTACTAGGATTACCTGAAAAGGTAGAATTAATATTAAACAAAAAAGATGAGCTACAAAAATATGCTTCAAAACACTATATGAATAAAGATTTATTCTTTTTAGGAAGAGGAGTTGACTATGCTGTAGCATTAGAAGGCTCATTAAAGCTAAAGGAAATATCATATATTCACTCAGAAGCATATGCTGGTGGAGAGTTAAAGCATGGTCCAATTGCTTTAATAGAAAAGGATACTCCAATAATAGCATTATTAACAGAAGATAGATTAAAAGATAAGATGATAAGTAATATTAGAGAAGTAGTTACAAGAGGGGCAAAGGTATTAGGAATTGCAATTGAAGGGGATGAAGATGCCAAAGAAGTTTGTGATGATATAGTTTATATACCAAGAACAAACCCACTATTAACTCCAGTATTATCAGTAGTACCACTTCAATTAATAGCTTATTATATGGCTAAGCAAAAGGCCTGTGACGTAGATAAGCCTCGTAACTTAGCAAAATCTGTCACTGTTGAATAGAGTGTAATTAAAGGAGAGATTATTATGAGAGAAGAATTAATAAAGACATTATTAAATGAATATAAGGAAACAAAAAAAGCATTAGAACTTGGAATTGATTGGTTAAATGAAAAGGACTATGCTAAAGGAAAGTTAGACTTAGTTAATGTAATAATAGCTGATTTAGAAAAACTATCAAAAGAAGTTTAATATATAAATGCACACTCTTACAATATAAGGGTGTGTATTTTCATATATATAATTGTAAAAAAAAAATAGTTTTATAGGAGTAGTAAATATTTGCAGTAGTAATTAGAATATAATAATAAAATAATATTAGAATGCATACTCTAATTATAAATAATAAAAATATAACGATTTTTTAAATCTCTTGTTTAATTATCTATAAATTTTGAAAAAATTCAAAATATTTGGTAAAATTAAATGTATAATAAATTATAAGGGAGATATAAAAAGATGAGGTGATCTTATGTGTTTAACAAGTTGTTTAATGGGGCAAGAAAATATAGTGGTTTTAAAAGCAACTAAGGATTCTGTAAATGATATTATAGAAAAGGGGATATATGCCTTAACTAATTTACCTAATAATTATAATCAATTCGAGAAATTTGTTTTAGTAGATGATACAGATGAGAATAAAGCTAAAGTTTTAGCAATGGGAAATCTAAGTGAACCCTTTGCCATTAATGAAAATAATAAGTCTTTCAATTCTTATAATAACTATAACTGGAAATGGGGATATCAACTATCTAATATAGTAGATTTAAGAGAAAATACACTAACTCTTAAAGATGTATTTATGGAAGAAAACTTAGATAAAATTAGCTATACTGTTCAGTTCTAGATTTAAATAAATATATTTTTAATAGTTTAGTAAACGTTTAGATATTATGATTTAAGTTAGAAGTTTAAAAATTTATATTCCAAGTATCAGATTGAGGTACTTAATATTGTAAAGAAACTAAATAATAATGAAATAAAGTGTATAAGAGTGATAATATCAGTTTTATACACTTTATTTATTTTTTTCTGATAAATAAATAGGTAAAATATCTTGGTGAAAATAGTATAATATAAAGACTATATATGGAATATTATTATTGCAAAATAGTAAATATTTTGTTATCATTAAGTGCAAAGTTTGTAAAAAAAAGAAAAAAATTAAACTTTTATAGTAGATGGTTTTATCTAGCATTAAAATACTAATAAAAAATAACTTATTTATGTTTGGTGGGAGGGAATATATGCATAATAGAATTAAAGCTTTAATAGTGGCAGCAATGGTCTTTACAAATACTGTTTCTCCAACATTAGAAGTTTTAGCTAATGAAATTGAGATAGAAAAAGCTAGTGAAAATATTGCTAATACTGTAAGCATAGAAGAGGAAACTGAAGAAAACCTAGCTTTAGATATTGATGAAAGTGAAAATGCTGATAAAGAAGAAAATACTGATGAAAAAAGTGAAGAAAGTTTACTTCTAGATGAAGCAAATCTTTCAGATAAAACAAATCTTTCAGAACAAAATGATAATTCAGCAACTAAGAAAGTAAATAAATTAGAAGTTACATCTAACCAAGGTTCCTTTGAGTGGGGATATGGTGATTCTAATGAAATTTCTATACTTGTAGAATTTGATAATATGAATAAGAAAAAAGTAGTAGAAATAGAATTAGAAGAAGGTATGGCATTTGATAAATATCCAGTAGTAGGAAGTACTTCAAATGAAATAGAGTATGAAGGCACAAATGAAGATAAAGCCATAATATCAAAGGTTTTAGAAAGACCTGATAAAGACTTAATTACTAATCAATATAGTGGTAAGTTATCATATGAAATTAATAGTACAGCAACAGTAGCAAATATTGTAGTTAGAGCGTCTGTAGATAGGTATAAATACTATGGGCCAAAAGAAATAGCTAATGCTATTAAAGTTACAGTAAAAGAAGATGGCATAGAACAAGCATCAGAATCTATTAATGTAAAAGCTATAAATAGTACTTCACTAGGTGAAAAAAATGATTCTTTAAATACAAGTACAATAGGAAGATCCATTCAAGTACAGAGAGGAGATAATGGTAATACATATAATTATTATAGAAATACAACCTCTAAAGTAGAAACTGATGGTAATGGAATAAGGAGTTTTACATATATAAAAAATGCTACATTAACTATGTATTATCCTGAACATACGACTTTTGTAGGTGTTAACAATTTACCAAGTGGTGCCATTGTTGATAAAAAGCCAGCTGAAAATAAAGTTATAATATCTATTCCAGGTCCAACCATAGAAAATAGCAATGTTAGTTTAACTTATAAGGTAGATAGTAATGCTCCATATGGAACTATACAGTCACAAAATAATAATACTATGGAAGTTGAATATTATGATGGACATAAAGAAACTTTAATAGCAGATAAAGTAGATAGTGTACAAGTAGTTGATCCAAGTACATTAGGTTCTATTATAGAAATGACTGTACTAGATGGATATTATCATGATTATAATGGAAATAGTTTATCTATAGGTGGATATATATATTTAGATAAGGCCACTTTGATAGAATATACTAATCAAGTATTTGAGTACAATTTTTCAAATTGGAATACTAGAAAAGTTTTAATACCAGAGGGTATTACTGATGTAGTAGATATAAAATATACACTATTTGGAGACCCAACAGTATATAATTTAAACCCTAATGATCTTGCTGATTTTGGAGGAGCTAAAAGATTAATAGATGGAGATAAATTACCAATTGCTAAAGATCAATACTTTGAAAATGTAACTTTTGAAGTTAACAGTATACAGAAAGATTTTCAGCATCTTGATAAAGGAAGACATAATAAATATGCTATAAGCTTTGGAGAGTTAAAAAGTGGTGAGTCTCAAGGAAGTACAACAGTAAAAGTATATTCTAAAGATAATCCAAATATAACTAGAGAGATAACTAGAGAAATAACTAAAGTGGCTAAGCCAGAAAGCATAGCTATAACAGTAGGGGGGACTTCTGTTACGCAAAAATCAGGATCTTCAACTACACTTAAATCATATAAAGCTAAAACTATTTTTGATGCTAATAGAGGATTTACTAGACAAAACGATTTATCGAATTACTTAGAAAATCCTGAAATAATTATAAGAATGCCACAAGGCTTTAATCTATCAAAAACAAGCATAAAATTAAAGCAAAACAATGTGGAGATAACACCTATTATTACTGAACATACAAGTTCAGTAGATGGAGCAACAATATATACCCTTGAAACTAATGATGTTAAGATAGGTGGATTTGATCCAATAACATTAGCCATTAATCCAAGTCTTAATATTGAATTTGATTTTGATGTAGAGTCTTATGTTGGTGGGAATTTTAATATAAATGATATGATTTTTATAGGGAAAAAAGATGCCAATATAGATAGATATTATACAAGTGCAGATATAGTAGTTACAACAGATAAGTTTGGCTTAATTCCAGGAGAAAACAGATCTCTTGGAAGGTGTGAGTCTAAACCATTTGATATAATAAAAACAAGTGATCTTATCGTAACAACACATGTTAGAGATAATGGAAGCGATGTTGATAAAAAACCATATGATAAAAATGATGAAAATACAGCTATACAGATAACAAAAGATAGACTTATAGACTTTATAGTTAAGATTGAGAATAATACTATAAAAGCAACGAAAGAAGTTGCAGTTTATATACCAATTCCTAAAAAAGGCGTTTATATGGGCCCTCAAGTTCAAGAAGAAGAATTTACTTGGGACATGGAACTACATGGAATTCCTGATATTACTGTTAAAGATAGTAATGGAGCTATAATACAATTAGCAGATATATTTGAAATTACATATGGGTCAAGCCAAAATACAAATGATCCATATACTAGTACTCCTTCTCCAGATAAAGATGTTATAAAAATTATAGCTAAAAATGATATAAATCCAGGAGTTATTGGAGAAATAAAGTTTACTTTTAAAGCATCAGATAATTTACCACAAGCATATGTAGGATCTCTTAATGTATTTAATGCATTTTACACTAGAAGATATGATAGTGGATCTGTAGTAATGCTACAAGGAAATTCTGTAGGTATGAAATTAGCTATAGGACAAATTAAAGGTATAGCATTTTTAGATAATGATAGAAATGGATTATATGATATTGTAACTGATACGCTTTTAAAAGATGTAGAAATTAAATTATGGGATAAGGATAAAGGAATAGAGGTAGCAACTACTAAAACAAATTCAAATGGTGAGTATAAATTTGAAGGGCTACCAGCTGGAAACTATGAAATTAGAGTGAAAAATGACGGTAATCCTATAAATGCAAATGCAACTGATGCTAAAAGATTTACAAAGCAAACAATAGTTTCAGGAGATTCATATAAATATGACTCAGATATTTTAAGTACAAATGATATAGATGGTAGTATAACTGTTAGCATACCAAATAATTCAATGACACCAGATATAAATGATTATATAAATGTTGGATTTATTGAACCAATTAATGTTAACATAATAACTGATGGAAATGGAACAGTATCAGGAGGGCATTCCTTAGCTTATAAAGCTTGGGCAGCTACTACAATACAAGAGCCAGGAACTATAACACCAAATACTGGGTATAGATTTGTTAAGTATACAAATGCTGATACTGATGCAATATTTAACTTCCCATTTGAAGTAAATTCAGATATTACTATAAAAGCACATTTTGAAAAAATAATATATACAATAAATCTTGATTCAAATGGTGGAAATGATGGTACTAAAACATCAATAGAAGTAGCTTTTGATGAGTTAATAAAAACTGGATTAAATTCATTAACAGGAGACGAGCTACCAACAAGAGATGGATATAAACTAGTTGGATGGGCTACAAATCAAGATGGAAGTGGTTTAATTACAGACACTGATAGAATGGGAACATCACCAATAACACTTTATGCAGTGTGGGAAAAAATAGAATATCCAATAACTCTTAATGCAAATGGTGGAATTGACGGTAATACAACATCAATAGAAGTAGCTTTTGAAGATAAGATAAAAGATGCATTAGATTTATTAAAAGGAGATGCGCTACCAACAAGAGAAGGGCATAAACTTGTTGGATGGGCTACAAACCAAGATGGAAGTGGCTTAATTACAGACGCTAATAAAATGGGAGCATCACCAATGACACTTTATGCAGTATGGGAAAAAGTAGAATATACAATAACTCTTGATGCAAATGGTGGAATTGACGGTAATACAACATCAATAGAAGTAGCTTTTGATAATAAGATAAAAGATGCATTAGATTTATTAAAAGGAGATGCGCTACCAACAAAAGAAGGGCATAAACTAGTTGGATGGGCTACAAACCAAGATGGAAGTGGCTTAATTACAGACGCTAATAAAATGGGAGCATCACCAATGACACTTTATGCAGTATGGGAAAAAATGGAATATACAATAACTCTTGATGCAAATGGTGGAAATGCTGGTAATACAACATCAATAAAAGTACCTTTTGAAGATAATATAAAAGATGCATTAGATAAATTACAAGATGCTGACAAACCAACAAGAGAGGGTTATACATTTGTAGGATGGTCTAGAAATCCTCAAGGAACTGCTAACGATATAATTACAGCCAATGAAACAATGGGATCATCACCAATGACACTTTATGCAGTGTGGGAAAAAGTAGAATATACAATAACTCTTAATGCAAATGGTGGAAACGCTGGTAATACAACATCAATAAAAGTACCTTTTGAAGATAATATAAAAGATGCATTAGATAAATTACAAGATGCTGACAAACCAACAAGAGATGGTTATACATTTGTAGGATGGTCTAGAAATCCTCAAGGAACTGCTAACGATATAATTACAGCCAATGAAACAATGGGATCATCACCAATAGAACTTTATGCAGTGTGGGAAAAAGTAGAATATACAATAACTCTTAATGCAAATGGTGGAAATGCTGGTAATACAACATCAATAAAAGTACCTTTTGATGAGTCAATAAAAGATTCATTAAACTTATTAACAGGAGATGAGCTACCAACAAGAGATGGATATAAACTAGTTGGATGGGCTACAAATCAAGATGGAAGTGGTTTAATTACAGACACTGATAGAATGGGAGCAGCATCAATAACACTTTATGCAGTGTGGGATAAGGCACCAGAAATAACAGGAGCTGATGATAAAGCTATCAAAGTAAATGACATCTTTAATGAATTAGATGGAGTAGATGCAATTGATCCTGAACAGGGAAGCTTAAAGGGAAGTATAAACGTAATTGAAAATACAGTAGATGTAAAAAATCCTGGAAAATATAAAGTGGTATATGAAGTAACAGATAGAGCTGGAAATGTAACTACGGCAGAAAGAATAATAACAGTATATGGAGAGCCAATAATAACAGGAGCAGATGATAAGATAATACAATTAGGAAGTGCCTTTGAGGAGTTAGCTGGAGTAGAGGCAAAAGATACTGAAGGTAATAACTTAAAAATAACAGTAACTGGAACTATAGATGAAAATAAGTTAGGACCACAAAAAATCACATATACAGTAGAAGATGCAGCTGGAAATATAAAAACAGTAGAAAGAACAATAACAGTATATGGAGAACCAATAATAACAGGAATAGATGATAAGGCAATACAATTAGGAAGCAACTTTGAGGAGTTAGCAGGAGTAGTTGCACAAGATACTGAAGGTAATAACTTAAAAGTAACGGTAACTGGAACTATTGATGAAAATGTGTTAGGACCACAAAAAATCACATATACAGTAGAAGATGCAGCTGGAAATATAAAAACAGTAGAAAGAACAATAACAGTATATGGAGAACCAACAATAACAGGAACAGATGACAAGCCGATAAAATTAGGAAGTACCTTTGAAGAGTTAGCTGGAGTAGAGGCAAAAGATACTCAAGGTAATGACTTAAAAATAACAGTAACTGGAACTGTGGATGAAAATGTGTTAGGACCACAAAAAATCACATATACAGTAGAAGATGAAGCTGGAAATATAAAAACAGTAGAAAGAACAATAACAGTATATGGAGAGCCAATAATAACAGGAGCAGATAATGCTCTGTTAAAAGTAGGAACTACCTTTGATCCATTAGCTGGAGTAAGTGCAAAAGATACTGAAGGTAATAACTTAAAAATAACAGTAACTGGAACTATAGATGAAAATAAGTTAGGACCACAAAAAATCACATATACAGTAGAAGATGTAGTTGGAAATATAAAAACAGTAGAAAGAACAATAACAGTATATGGAATAGCAATAGTAGCAGGAACAGAAGATAAGGCAATACAATTAGGAAGTACCTTTGATGAGTTAGCTGGAGTAAGTGCACAAGATACTCAAGGTAATAACTTAAAAATAACAGTAACTGGAAAAGTGGATGAAAATGTGTTAGGACCACAAAAAATCACATATACAGTAGAGGATGCAGCTGGAAATATAAAAACAGTAGAAAGAACAATAACAGTATATGGAGAACCAACAATAACAGGAACAGATGATAAGCCGATAAAATTAGGAAGTACCTTTGATCCATTAGCTGGAGTAGTTGCAAAAGATACTGAAGGTAATAACTTAAAAGTAACAGTAACTGGAACTATAGATGAAAATGTGTTAGGACCACAAAAAATCACATATACAGTAGAAGATGCAGCTGGAAATATAAAAACAGTAGAAAGAGAAGTAATTGTATATGGAACTCCAGTAATAACAGGAGCTGATGATAAAATAATCAAAGTAAATGATACATTTAATGAGTTAGATGGAGTGACTGCTAAAGATACTGAAGGTAATGACTTAAATGTAACTGTAATTAAAAATACAGTAGATGTAAAAAATCCTGGAAGATATGAAGTAGTATATGAAGCAAAAGATGTAGCAGGTAATACAATTACAGTAGAAAGGGAAGTAATTGTATATGGAACTCCAGAGATAACAGGAGCTACTGATATAACACTTACTGTAGGAAGTAAATTTGATCCATTAGCAGGAGTAGTTGCAAAAGATACTGAAGGTAAAGAATTAACTATAACAGTAACTGGAGATGTAGATGTAGATACACCAGGAAATTATGAAGTAATATATACTGTAACAGATGCAGCTGGAAATGTAACTACAATAAAGAGAGTAGTAACAATAGATGGAGCACCAGAAATAATAGGTACTACAGATGTAGCAATTAAAGTAGGGGATAAATTTGAAGCTTTAGATGGAGTATTTGCAAAAGATTTTGAAGAAGGAGATTTAACAGGTAATATAGTAGTAAATATAGATAAACTAGATGTAACTAAGCCTGGAAAATATACAGTAACATATACAGTAACAGATGAAGTAGGAAATGTAACTACTGTAGATAGAATAGTAATAATAAAAGAGACAACAAATTCATCAGGATCAGATAATTCTGTTGGTACAGAAGAACAAGAAAAAACAGAAGAAAATGGAGCAATAAAACCTAATGCTCCTAATACTGGTGATAAAGGTATGTTCCCATATCTATTATTAGCTATTTCATCTATGTTAGGATTAGCGAAAACTAAAAAAGGTAAGAAAGAATAATATATATTTTAGAATTTAAATTCTAGAGATATATTAATAAAAATTAGCAGCAAACTAAATTGAATGTATTTTTACTTTCAATTTGGTTTGTTATTTTTTATATATAATAAAATTTATTGATAATTACTTTCAATAAATATCTTGACTTCAAGATTTTTTAAGGATATAATTATCTTGAAATCAAGATAATGTAGGTGAATATATGAGTGACATAAATTTAAAGTTAGTTATTGCAATGGCTAGAACTTATGATAGTTTATTTTCTGAAATAGAAAAGAATTTTAAAGAGTTTGGATTAAATATTAGTGAATTTGGAGTTTTAGAAATGCTCTATCACAAAGGTGATCAACCTGTGCAAAAGGTAGCAGAAAAAGTCCTTGTTACTAGTGGAACTATTACTTATGTAATTAATAAGCTAGAAAAAAAGGATTTAGTAATTCGTAGAAAATGTAATATAGATAAAAGAGTTTATTATGTTTCATTAACGGAAAAGGGAAAAGAATTTATAGCCCATATATTTCCTAAACATAAAGACTTCTTAAATGATTTATTTAAAGACTTAAGTGAAGAAAGTAAAAGAGAACTACTAGAAAATTTAATTAAATTTAGAAAGATTCTTAAGTAATTTTCTTAGTTAGAATTATATAAATTTTAAGAGAGGGTAATAAAAAGGAGAGGATTATTAATGAATAAAAATTTTTATGAAGCAATGAAGGAAAGAAGAAGTATATATGCAATAGGTAATGAATCACCTATATCAGATGAAAGGATTAAAGAAATAGTGGAGGATGTAGTAAAATATGTGCCATCTTCTTTTAATTCTCAATCATCAAGAGTTGTAGTTTTATTAGGTGAATCTCATAATAAGCTATGGAATATAACTATGGAAGCTTTAAGAAAGATAGTACCAGCAAGTGATTTTGCATCAACTGAAGGAAAGATAAATTCCTTTAAGGCTGGTTATGGAACAGCTTTATTCTATGAAGATTTTGAAATAGTTGAAGGATTACAAAAGCAATTTGCCTTATATAAGGATAACTTCCCAGTATGGGCATCACAAACTTCAGGAATGATGCAATTTGCACTATGGACTGCACTTTCAATTGAAGGACTTGGAGCAAGCCTTCAACACTATACTGAATTAATAGAAGAAGAAGCTAAAAAGGAATTTAATATACCAAATAATTGGAAGATGATAGCTCAAATGCCTTTCGGTAATATCTTAGCACCAGCAGGTGAAAAAGAATTTTCTCCAATAGAAAATAGAGTTAAGGTTTTAAAGTAAGGAGAATATTATGTTAAGAAAGTTAGACCATAGAAATATGGGGAAAAGTGATTTAGGATGGCTAAGAAGCACATTTCATTTTTCCTTTGCAGATTATTTTAATATAGATAATATGAATTTTGGAGTATTAAGAGTTATAAATGATGACTTAATAGCAGCAGGAACAGGTTTTGATTATCATCAACATAAGGATATGGAAATAGTATCATATGTTATTAATGGTGAGTTAACTCATGGAGATACAATGGGACATAAAAACACTATATATAGAGGGCAAGTCCAATATATGAGTGCTGGAACAGGAGTATACCATAGTGAGCATAACTTAGGTGATAAAACTGCAAGATTACTTCAAATATGGATAGTTCCAGATAAAAAGAACTATAAACCAGCTTATGGTGATTATAGATTTAAAGAAGAAGATAGAAAAAATAAATGGCTTAATATAGTTTCAAGCAAGTATGGTAATGCACCTATTAAAATTAATCAAGATGCAAACTTCTATGTAGTAGAATTAGATGAAGGAAAAGAAATAGACTTTAAAGTTGAATTTAATAGACAGGCTTATTTAATTCAAATAGAAGGCGATTCAATTATTAATAATTTTGAACTTAATGAAAGAGATGCTCTTGAAATAATTGAAGAAAATATTAATATTAAGGCTAATAAAAAATCACATATACTTGTTATTGAAATGAAAAAACAATTAAAATGGTAAATTTATAATTATAAAAGTTCGTCCTTATAGGATGATCTTTTTATTATAAAAAGAGTACACCTTTTTCCATATCTTCGCATAAGTTCTTAAATTGCCGATATATCCTTATTTTTCAAGGTTTATCGGCTTTTCTTGTTTCTTGTACCCCTTGTCGTCCGTGTCTATTCCTTGCCTTGCCCCTTATATTCTCTCATAAATCACAACAAAACCCACATCTGACTCAGAAATTAGTTGTTTATCATCTTCGGAAAGACCTTTAAGAAACAAATAATAATTAAGCAGGCGCATGATTTGAGAAAGGCAAATCCAATGTCACATTCATCTGCAGGACTTATTGATAAGTCTACTACTTCTCAAGATTTGAAGTACTCTATTGAAGACTCAGCTTCACTTATTGATAAGTATAGAGAATTACATAAATAAAGCTCACCTACCAATTCAATACTTGAGCATAAGAAAACGACCACACAGGAGCATTTTTACTCTTGTATGGTCGTTATTTATTTTGTCACCGCTTGAAGACGTCACTCAAAAACTGTTTTTCTCAATCCCTAAGTGAACGCCCAAAACTCCGCTCTTTGTATCCCTGAGTTTAGGTCCTATTCTATTTAGCCTTATTTTAACGCTGCTTTTATCTTTTGGTTTAACCTACTTCAGTTTAGCTGAAGCTTTTACGTCTTTTTGCTACAAGCAGTATGCCTAAAGTACTTGCAGTAGAAATCGCTAAGATTATCCAAAGAATTGCATTATTAGCATCACCTGTGTTTACTCTGTTTGAGCTTTCCGGATTTGTGGTATTTTGCGCTACATTAGAATTTGTGCCACCGCCTGCGTTCTCTTTCTTATCTATATTTGAGCCACCACCTGCGTTCTCTTCCTTATCTATATTTGAGCCACCGCCTGCGTTCTCTTCCTTATCTATATTTGAGCCACCACCTGCGTTCTCTTCCTTATCTATATTTGAGCCACCACCTGCGTTCTCTTCCTTATCTATATTTGAGCCACCGCCTGCGTTCTCTTCCTTATCTATATTTGAGCCACCGCCTGCGTTCTCTTCTTTATCTATATTTGAGCCACCGCCTACGTTCTCTTTTTGTTCGAGTACATTAAATAAAGTCGAGCCTTCTCCGTCTGTGAACTTGAATGTGATGTCATGCTTTCCAAGGCTAAGAGTAGCTACATAATCTTTGTTAAGTGTTACGATCGTACTTCCGCTAACTGCTTTGTAATTATTTTTATCTACTAATTGTCCGTCTATTAGTAGATCTGTGAACTTATGGAATTCTCCGCTGCATCTTACTTTGTATCCTGCGTCATCTCCCTTATATACTTCACCTTCTTTTCCTTCTAGTATGTCATATATGATAGGTTCCTTTTTGTATCCAGCTATATCTAGAGCCTTTATGTTGCTTAATTCGCCGCTTGCAGAAACTTCACTAGAAGGCTTGTTTATTCCTGTGCTGCTTAGTGTTACGTAGTAAAGCTTTTTTGAACTATTCCCTTGTAAGCTGTCCAAATGCAGTGAATTATCTCCTTCACTAAGTAGTGCCTCTTCTCCATTTAATATCTCATCAATAGTAGGCTCACTATCTCCTTCATTTACTATTAAGTATTTTAACACTCCAGCACCATCAGATGTAAGATTAATACTTGCGTTAGTCTCATCGGATCTAGTAGCACTATTTACAGTTATATTTGAGTAAGGAATTGTACCTATCTCAAAGAAGTGTACATCGTATGTAGTAGGAGCCTTTATATCCTCGTTACTGTTTTTATAAATTCCCTCTATAGTAACCTTTACTTTATCTCCCGGCTTATATTGTTTAGCAGGTCTAAAAACTATCATTTCGTTTTTATAAAAAAGCCTCCTTAAATTTCCAACCATTTGCCCAGGTAATATTTCTTCTATCTCTCCGTTACATTCTAATGTAACTTTTAATTCTGCTTCTTTAACCTTAATTTTATTAGGACGCACTACAAAGCTCCATGGGTTTTGAGAGCTATTTGTGTTAAAGATGTCTACAGGTTGTTTTCTAGCAGGCCACATAACTCCTGAATGATTTAAGTTAAAATTACCCATGGAGTATTGGAATACGTTTGGATTCTGTCCATTTCTTGAAGCTCCAAATCCTACTGTATTGTTAGCTGTAGTCAAAATTAGTTTTCTATGTCCAAGTCCTGTTCCGTCGTTTCCAGGATCAGGCATAAAGCTATTTACGATTTTTCCAGCAACACCTCCTCCTTGTACAATATTTGACATAGATGATCCTTTATAGGCTATATTAAACACAGGCTCAGCAATGCCTGCCTCTAAAGTCTTATCCTTTGGTAAATAGTGGGTAGTTACCTTTAAATAATCGCTAAGAGCAGCTCCCGCTTGGGCGCACATCATTTTCTCCTCATCGATTTTCATTTCTACTGCTCCTGCTACGTATCTAATACAGTTTATGGCGTTTAGAGCATTGTTAATTGTTTTGTCGCTAAGCTTACCTATAAGCTGTTCTCTTTTATTCTTGTCTGTTTTTATGTCAATAGCTCCGGCTTTTATTTGGTCGTTTATAGCCTTGTTAGCAATATCAGGCTCTATGTCGTACTCGTCTTTCATATTTGTATCAAATGGGTGAGTAGCAAAATATTCATTAATTTGTTCAAAGGTTCTTTCGTCCGGATATACATGAACAAATGTGGAGTCCGCACCTTGTACCTTATTAATAGGCATAAAAGATAATACTAAAGATAGTGCTATGCCGCTTATTATTACTTTTCTAATTTTTCTTTTTCTCATATATCACATATTCCCCCTCGTGTAATGTAGTTAAGATAGCATTAACTAAATTTTCTGTTATTTAGATTTTTGTTAGGAGATATCTATAAACTCATTATTTTGGAGACTATTAAATCTATATTATAATATCTGTAGAGATAGAGTGGTTTTAACCACCACCTCGTATTATAAAGTAATAGTGTTTATAGTCCCTAATAATTTGCATAAAATAAATCTTTTTACAATTTTACCCTTTATCTATTCCAACGTCAATATCCACATCGTTTTTGTTTACAAAAAAATTTTTAAAATATGCAATTTAGAGGGATATATAAGTATATTATTTTATATAAAGAAATTTTAAACTATTAATATATTAAATTAAGGGGAATTAATGATGAATGAAAATAACGGGGAACAAAGTTTAAAAGGAAGTAAGTTATATTTACAAAATTGTATAAATAATAATCCAGATAAATTATCAGAGCTTATAATTTCTGCATCACCATCACTAACAGTTTTTAGGGGAGCTATAAAAGTAGCTCCTATTTTTATATATAAATTGTTAATAATTATTCTAAAATAATTATTAACTTTTAAATATAAGAAGATTTTGGTATAGTAAATTTGAACTATGGCATGTAGTTAATGAAAATATTAATTGCATAATAGAACATGTCTATGCAAATACTTAAAATATTAAAGAGTTTTATATAAATTAGCATATTAAATTTAAAAGGAGATTAATAGAAAATGAGAAAAATGAAAACAATGGATGGGAATACCGCAGCAGCTTATGTCTCATATGCTCTTACTGAAGTAAGTTCAATATTTCCTATAACACCTTCTTCACCTATGGCTGAACATGTAGACGAATGGGTAGCTAATGGAAGAAAAAATATTTTTGGAAAGCCAGTAAAGGTAGTTGAAATGCAATCTGAAGCAGGTGCTGCAGGAGCCTTACACGGATCTCTTCAAGCAGGTGCATTAAGTACAACTTTTACAGCTTCACAAGGTTTATTACTTATGGTTCCTAATATGTATAAGATGGTTGGTGAAAGACTTCCAGCAGTTATTCATGTAGCTGCAAGAGCAATAGCAACCTCATCATTAAGTATATTTGGAGACCATCAAGATGTTATGGCAGCAAGACAAACAGGTTTTGCAATGTTATCTGAAGGCTCAGTTCAAGAAGTTATGGACTTAGCTCCAGTAGCACATTTAACTGCAATAAAAGCTAGAATGCCTTTTGTAAATTTCTTTGATGGATTTAGAATATCTCATGAAATACAAAAAATTGAGGTTTTAGAATATGATGAATTAGCTAATCTTGTTGATTATGAAGCATTAAATAACTTTAGAAAAAATGCATTGAATCCTGATCATCCAGTTACAAGAGGAACATCACAAAATCCAGATACATATTTCCAATTAACTGAATCTCTAAATAAGTATTATGAAGATATTCCAGATATAGTGGAAGAATATATGTCAAAAATAACTGAACTTACTGGAAGAGAATATCATTGCTTTGATTATTATGGAGATCCAGAAGCAGATAGAATATTAGTAGCTATGGGTTCAGTAATAGAAGTTGCAGAAGAAACTATAGATTACTTAAGAGCTAAGGGAGAAAAAGTTGGACTTGTAAAGGTAAGACTTTATAGACCATTCTCTATAGAAAAATTATTAAAGGTTATTCCAAAGACAGTTAAGAAAATCGCTGTATTAGATAGAACTAAAGAACCTGGTTCTATTGGAGAGCCTTTATATTTAGATATAGTTAGAGCAGTTAATGAAATGGAAAATCCACCTAAGGTTTATGGTGGTAGATTTGGATTAGGTTCAAAGGACCCATATCCAGCTCATATAGAAGCTGTTTTTGATAATCTAAATTTAGATAAACCAAAGAATAGATTTACTATAGGTATTGATGATGATGTAACTTATTTATCATTAACACCCAAGGAAGATTTAGATGCAACTCCAGAAGGTATAACAGCTTGTAAATTCTGGGGCTTAGGTTCAGATGGTACAGTTGGAGCAAATAAGAGTGCTATAAAAATAATTGGTGACCATACAAATATGTATGCTCAAGGATATTTTGCATATGACTCAAAGAAATCAGGTGGAATTACAGTTTCCCACTTAAGATTTGGTAAGTCTCCAATAAAATCTCATTATGAAATAGATAAAGCAGATTTTATAGCATGTCATAATCAATCTTATGTATATAATTATGATGTTTTAAAGGGACTTAAAAAGAATGGAGTATTTGTATTAAATACTATTTGGAGTGAAGAAGAATTAGATAAGAAACTTCCAGCTAAGATTAAGAGATACATAGCAGAAAATAATATACAGTTCTATACTATTAATGCTATAAAGATAGCACAAGAAATAGGTCTTGGTGGAAGAATTAATATGATAATGCAATCAGCTTTCTTTAAGTTAGCTAATATTATTCCTATTGAAGATGCTGTTAAATATTTAAAAGATGCAGTAGTAACTTCCTATGGTAAAAAGGGTGAAAAAGTAATTAATATGAACTTTGAAGCTATAGATAGAGGCTTAGAGTCATTAGTTAAAATAAACCCAAAAGAAAATTGGAAAAATGCTGAAGATGATATGCTAGAAGAAAAAATAAATGTTCCAAAGTTTGTTGAAGAAGTATGTATTCCAATAAATAAATTAGAAGGTAGCAGTATTCCAGTATCAACATTTATAGATGCAGGAGCTGAAGATGGAACCTTTATGTCTGGTACAACTGCCTTTGAAAAAAGAGGAATTGCAGTTAATGTACCTGAATGGATTCCAGATAAGTGTATTCAATGTAACCAATGTTCATTTGTTTGTCCTCATGCAGTTATAAGACCATTCTTATCAACTAATAAGGAGTTAAAAAATGCTCCAGATAGCTATAAGAGCATTAAAGCAAATGGAATTAAAGGAGATAAAGAATTTAACTATACTATAGGAATTACTCCTTTAGATTGTACTGGATGTGGAAACTGTGCAGAAATTTGTCCAGCACCAGGAAAAGCTTTAGTAATGAAGCCTATGGATACACAAAGTGAGCAAATAGAAGCTTGGAACTATGCAATTGAAGAATTAACTCCAAAAGAAAATCCTATGAGTAAGACTACAGTTAAGGGAAGTCAATTTGAACAACCTTTATTAGAATTCTCAGGAGCTTGTGCAGGATGTGGAGAAACTGCTTATGCTAAGCTTGTAACTCAATTATTTGGAGATAGAATGATGATTGCAAATGCCACAGGTTGTTCATCAATTTGGGCTGCATCAGGAGCTTCAACTGCTTATAGACCTAATCATGAAGGAAATGGTCCAGCTTGGGCTAATTCATTATTTGAAGATAATGCTGAATATGGATTAGGTATGTTCTTAGGAGTTAAGACAATTAGAGATAGAATTGCAGATAATGTAAGAATAGCTTTAGAAGAAGGAAATATGTCTACAGAAGCTAATGCTATATTAAAAGATTGGTTAGATAATGTAGATAATGGAGAAGGAACAAGACAAAGAGCAGAAAACTTAAGAAGAGTTTTAGAAGAAGATAATTCAGAAATTGCTAAAGAAATCTTAAAAGATAAAGAGTTCTTTGTTAAGAGATCCCAATGGATATTTGGTGGAGACGGCTGGGCTTATGATATAGGCTTTGGCGGTTTAGATCATGTATTAGCTTCAGGAGAAGATATTAATGTTTTAGTATTTGATACTGAAATTTACTCAAATACAGGAGGTCAATCTTCTAAAGCTACACCAGAAGCAGCAGTTGCTAAGTTTGCTGCAACAGGAAAGAGAACTAAGAAGAAAGACTTAGGCTTAATGGCTATGACCTATGGCTATGTTTATGTAGCACAAGTATGTATGGGAGCTAATTTAAATCAAACTCTTAAAGCAATTGCAGAGGCAGAAGCCTATAAGGGACCTTCATTAATAATAGCTTATGCTACTTGTATATCTCATGGAATTAAGATGGGTATGGCTAATACTCCATATGAAGAAAAGAGAGCAGTTGATTCAGGATACTGGCATTTATACAGATATAATCCTGATTTAAAGATTACTGGCAAGAATCCATTTAATTTAGATTCAAAGGCACCAACTGCAAGTCTTAGAGAGTTCTTAATGGGAGAAGTTAGATATTCATCATTAGCAAAAGCTTTCCCAGAAATAGCAGATGAATTGTTTGAAAAGACAGAAGAAGATGCTAAAGAAAGATATGAAAGATATAAGAGTTTATCTGAAAAGACAATATTATAGTTAAAAAAAGTTAAGAAAATATTAAATCAAAGGCTCAATCTTGTGATTTATTTGTTTGTATTGTACAGTTAGAATAATAAATGTACAAAAAGAAATATTTCATTTAGATTGAGTTTTTCTTTGAAATTTTTATATTTGTATAAAAATCAACTATAAATTTTTGTGGATAGTTGGTTAAATTAGGAGGATTTTATGAAGATATATGAAGCATGTGTAGGAAGTTATAATGAAGCAGTTAGAGCAGAAAAATTAGGAGCTAATAGGATAGAATTTTGTGATAATCTTTCAGAAGCTGGTACAACACCTAGCTTTGGAAATATAAAAAAGGCAATTAACAGTCTTAAGATTCCAGTAATGGTTATTATAAGACCAAGGGGAGGAAACTTTGAATACTCTGAAGAAGAAGTAGAAATTATGATAGAAGATATTAAAATATGTAAAGAATTAGGTGCTTATGGAGTAGTAATTGGAGCCTTAAAAGGAGATAAAATAGATTTAAATACAACTAAAAGATTAGTAGAAGAGGCCAAGCCTATGAATATTACTTTCCATATGGCCTTTGATGAAATAGAAGATAAAAAGGAAGCTATTGATGAATTAGTAGAACTTAGAGTAGATAGAATATTAACTAAGGGTGCAGCAGGAGGAAATGCTCTAATTGGAAGAGAATCAATTAAAGATTTAATAAAGTATGCTGATGATAGAATTATAATTATGCCAGGTAAGGGCGTAAATAAAGAAAATAGAGATTATATTATGGAGTACACTGGAGCTAAAGAAATTCATGGTACTAGAGTAGTATAGGGTTTTATTATAAGTACTGTAATATACTTAATAGTAAAATAATAGAAGAATCATTCAATGAAGAAGATAACTTAATTGTAAAAAAATATAATTAAGGTTATAATAAGGAAGTAAATGTAAGGAATTAGATGTATAATTAAGGATCTAATGGGGGGAAGACCTTGAATAGTTATAAATGGATAACAAAAATAATAAGTATCTTATATATAAAAGGGTTTTTATTTGCATTATTTATTTCCTTTGATAACGGGATTTTTAATATTAATGGAGTAGGTATAAATATATTTGTAATATTAGCTCATTTAGCTATATTAGGAGTATTTATATTTCCATGTTTAATGTTTAAAGGAAAAAATTTGATTAAATATCTAATTATTATAGATGTTGTATATACCCTTTTAATAATTTTAGATTTATGGGTATATAGGGGAACTGGACATTTATTAGAGTTGAAGTTCTTATTCTTTAAGGAAGGATTTAATACTTTAAATAAAGGCATAATTAATCCTAGAATTATAGATATAATCTTTGTAATTGACATTGTTTTATTATTAATTAATTATAAAAAACTTAGCGGTAAAATTAATCATGTAAGAAGAGTAGGAATTTCATTAGTATTAATAACTTTATGTATTACTATAATAGGAGTTTATCACTATATATTTGATATAAAGGATTTATCTAATGGAAAGGTCAGATTTATACAAGAAGAATGGCAAGGATCATGGAACCCCTATACTAAAATTGTATATAGATCTCCTATAGGGAACCATATTTATGAAGACTATAAAACTATTAAAAAGCTAGGAAGAAAAACTAGGAATAGTGATATTAAGGAAATAAATGAATGGTTAGCTTGGAACAAAGAAGAGTTAAAAGATAATGAATATAAAGCACTAGCTAAAGGAAAGAATATTATATTTCTTCAAATTGAAGCTTTAGAAAACTTTGTTATTAATGAAAAAGTATTTGGACAAGAAATTACCCCTAACTTAAATAAGTTAATTAAAGATAATTTATATTTTAAAAATATACATGAGCAAAATAATGCAGGTAATAGTATAGATATGGATATGATGGCAGCTTCAGGAGTATTACCTTTAGGGGATGTAATTACTTATTTAGAATATCCAGAAGTAAAATACTATTCATTGCCACGGATATTAAATAAAGAAGGATATAATACTATTTTAACTCATGCAGAAAAAGCTGGAGATTGGAACTTTGCAGAGGCTGGGAAGTCAGCAGCAGGCTATAAGACCATATGGGATATAAGAGAATATAATATAGATGAAAGAGTTGGTTTTGGATTATCAGATAGAAGCTTTTATACACAATTTGTAGAAAAAATCGCAAAAGAAGAAGAGCCATTTTTAGCTGTATTACCTACATTAACTAGTCATGGACCCTTTGATATTGATGAAAAATACAGAGAATTAGACTTGCCTAAGGAGCTAGATAAGAATAGGTTAGGTGGATATTTTCAAAGTATTCATTATGCAGATAAGCAAATAGGATTATTTTTTGAATTATTAAAGGAAAAAGATTTATTAGATAATACTATTGTAGTTATTTATGGAGATCATGGTGGAGTTCATAAATATTATATGGAAGATGTAGAAGCAAGTAATATTGAAGGAAACTGGTGGCAAGAAAAGGACAGTAAAATTCCTTTGATTATTTGTGGAAGTCATATACCTAGTAAGACCATAGAAACTTATGGTGGACAAATAGATATTATGCCAACTGTTGCATATCTATTAGGCGTAGATACAAAAGGATATCAAATGGGTAGAAATTTATTAAATACTAAAAGGGATGCAACTGTTATTAAGGATGGAATAATAGTAGGAAATCCAAAGGAAGATGAAGAAGAAATGCTTAAAAAAGCTTATGATATAGCAGATAAAATAATAAAAAATGATTATTACAATGCTACAAATAAAATGGACTAGCTATTATTAAGAAAATTAGGAGGGTTTTAAAGAGAGTTTTGGAAAAGTTTAAAATAGTTTTTACAAAATTTTATACAAATATATTAACAGTTTTAATGGGGATAGTTGTTATATCCTGTGGATTAATTACAGCTGGTAGTTTAATATTCTATGAGAAATTTAGCTTTGAAGTTATAATACCAATATTAATTATAGGAATTACAATTTCTTTAGAACTATATATTATTAAAAAGAATATAAAGACTAAATATAAGATATTATTAATTTTATTATTATCCTTTATTTTACGTGTATTGTGGTTATTAAATATATATACTATGCCAATATCAGATTTTAGAGTGATTTATGAAACTGCACAGGATTTATTAGAAGGAAATACAAGTGCTTTTTGGGGAAATGGATATTTAGGAAGGTTTCCACATTTAACAGTAATGAGCTTATATATGTCATTTATGATAAAGTTATTTCCAGTTAATAATATAATTGCAATGAAGGTTGTTAATTTATTCTTTGGAATTATAACAGTTTATTTAATATATCTTTTAGCAAAAGAAATATTTAATTCTAAAAAATTAGGATTATATGCAGCTGGCTTAGCTTCATTTTTTCCACCACTAGTAACTTTTGTTGGAATACTCTGTACAGAAAATATTGCAATACCATTTTATATACTAAGTACTTATTTATTTATCTTAGTAGTTAAAAATAAGAAGAGTAAATACTATCTTATACTATCTGGAGTTATGTTATCTATAGGTAATTTATTTAGAATGGTTGCAACAATTGTGATTATGGCCTTTGGAATATATTTAGTTATTTACACAAAGGACAAGCTTATTGAAAAGATTAAAAGAGTTGGACTTTACTTATTACCATATCTTTTAGTTTTATTTGCAGTAAGCTCTACATTACAAGGAATAGGAGTAACAGAATTTCCATTATGGAAAGGTAGTGAACCTAAGGTTACTAGTATATTGAAAGGAACTAATATAGAGAACTTTGGAAGATGGAATGAAGAAGATGCATCAATTGTAACTAAATACAATTATGACTATGACAAGATAGATAAAGCTAGTAAGGAAATTATAAAAGAAAGATTAACAACTACTAATCCTTTAAAATTAGTTGGATTTTATATATTTAAATTTGCAATGCAATGGAGTATAGGAGATTTTGAGGGAGCATATTTATCTAAATTAGATATGCCAGAAGATGCAGTTAAAGTTAATGTGTCCCTTTGGTTTATTGAAGTTATTTATGGATGTATTATTATACTTGCGTTTTTAGGATTATTTAATAGAAGAAAAAGAACAGATGATTCAGAAATAAATTTATTATATATAATACTTTGTGGATATGGAGTTATGTACTTAGTAACAGAGGCTCAAGGAAGATATTCATTAATAATAGCATGGACATTTATTATATTTGCAATAGAAGGAATTAAGTTTTTATTAAAAAAGTACAATCTAAGTGAAGCCTAAAATAAAAGGAGATAATAGTATGGAGGAAATATTATATTTAGTTGTACCTTGCTACAATGAAGAAGAGGTTTTAATAGAAACATCTAAAAGACTTTTGGGAAAAATAAATAAGATGATAAATGAAGAAAAAATATCAAAGAAAAGCAAGATATTATTTGTTAATGATGGCTCTAAAGATAAGACTTGGGATATGATAGAAGAACTTTACAATAAAAACTCTATATTTTCAGGAGTGAATTTATCAAGAAATAGAGGGCATCAAAATGCCTTGTTAGCAGGGTTAATGGTAGCAAAGGAATATGCAGATATGGTTATTTCCTTAGATGCAGACCTGCAAGATGATATAGATGTAATAGAAAAATTTGTTGAGGAATATTATTCAGGTAGTGACATAGTTTATGGAGTTAGAAGCTCTAGAAAAACAGATACCTTCTTTAAAAGAACAACAGCACTAGGTTTTTATAAATTGATGGATAAGCTAGGGGTTAATGTTGTTTATAACCATGCGGATTATAGGCTTATGAGTAAAAGAGCATTAGAAGCATTAGCTGAATTTAAAGAGGTTAATTTATTTTTAAGAGGTATAGTACCTCTAATTGGATATAAATATTCTATAGTTGAATATGAAAGGCATGAAAGATTTGCTGGAGAATCTAAGTATCCATTAAAAAAGATGCTTGCCTTTGCAGTTGATGGAATAACTTCCTTTAGTGTTAAACCTATAAGATTAATTTCAGTTTTAGGCTTTTCAATATTTTTTATAAGCTTAATTGCATTAATATATTCATTAGTAGTAAAGTTCCTGGGTAAAACAGAAGTTGGATGGACATCAATTGTAATATCCATATGGATGTTAGGTGGAATTCAATTACTTTCATTAGGGGTAATAGGTGAATATATAGGGAAGATATATAATGAAACTAAAGCTAGACCAAGATATATTATTAAAGATAAATTAATAAGAAATAAGGAAGAAAAGATAAATGAATATTATAAACAAAATAAAAAGTATATTTATAAATAAGGAATTTATATTATTTATAATTATAGGCGTTATAAATACCTTTAATGGAGTTATGTTTTCCTTTATATATTCAAGCATACTTAATGAAAATTTAGCTTTTATATTAGGGTATATTTCAGGATTAGTAGTTTCATATATTTTAAATAGTTATATAACCTTTAAAGAAAAGTTATCCTTTACTAAATTTATTAAGTTTGGAATTTCATATATACCTAATTTTATAATTCAAAACATAGTTGTAATAATAACCTTTAATATTTTAGGGTTACATAAATTAATTGCATATTGTTTAGCTGCAATTATAGGAATTCCAGTAACTTTTATATTATTAAAGTTTTTTGCTTTTAAATAAAAAATAAATATACTATTGTTTGATATGTCATAAACTCCAAGTTGCCATAATAGTATATTTATTTTTTAGCTAAAGAAATTTTTTTTAATATACTAATAAAGAAAGGCGAGTATGTCCATCTCTACCAACAAGGGTTTCATTATTTAGTAATGAACTCATAATTGCATCTTCACAGGCTTCAATAGAAGCTCTAAATACTATGTCTATTTTATCTTCATGAATTTCTTTAAGAGTAATAATATCATCTGCTTTGTAATGAGGAATAACATTTGCTGTTGAAAATCCAATTACCACATCTCCACTTCCATTACCTAAATGAGAACCTAATCTTACCAGTGAAACACTCATTCTTTTACAAACTCTTTTTAATTGGCGTGATGATAGGGGGATATCAGTAGCAAGAATAATAATAATACTTCCTTTTTCTAAATTACTATCATTAAAATCAGAAAAATTAAGTGTATCCAATATAAAATCTTTTTTTAGTCCAAAGTTACTTAAGATTAAAACACCTATAGTGAATTCTTGGCCATCTAATTCAACAATACGAGAAGCAGAGCCGATACCACCTTTCATTTCAAAACAGGACATTCCTCTTCCTGCCCCAACACTTCCAAGATCAAAATCTATAGTTGCATTTTCTATAGCTTCATAAACATCTTCTTCTGTTATAGCACATTTACGAATATCATTAAGATAGCCATCATTACACTCTCCAACAATAGCATTAATTGTGCCTGTATCAACACCTATATCAGGATTATCCTTTAACATATGTTTTACTATAGCTTGCTGAACAGTACCAACATTTAAAGTGTTTGTAAGGCCTATAATACTTTCTAAGGTACCCAGTTCATCAACTTGAATTAAACCACTTGTTTTACTGAAGCCATTTATTATATAAGTAGAAGCTATATACTTATTTAAAAATATATTATTTTCACTTGGAATAATAACGGTTACTCCAGTATGAATATCTCCATTATCAATTGTTTTATGTCCTACCTTTATTCCATTAACATCAGTAATTTTATTTAATTTCCCTGTTTTCATGAACATCTCCCATTTCAATACATAATTTAATAAATTACAAATATATCTACTTAATTATAAGATACTATAAATTGAAGAAAAATTCAGCATATTTTTAATGAAATTTGTAATAATATACTAAAAAATACATATATTATTTTTAAAATATTTAATATAAAATTGTTATAAATTAATTAATATTAATTTGAGATTAATGTTTTTAATTTGAATTCATGTTAAAATATTACTGTAATAATATCAATTTAAACTATGGTAGAGGATGGGTATATGTTAAAAAGACTTAGTAAGAAATTTTTTAGAGACAAAATAATAAGTGATGAATTTATAGATGGCATACATAAAAATATGATGCCAATGAACGAGTTAATGGCTTATTATCGTTGTGCAATTATGGAAGTAGAAACAAAGTTTAAAGTATTAGACGAACAATTTTCATTAGAGTATGATAGAAATCCAATAGAAAGTATAAAATCTAGATTGAAGTCTTATGAAAGTATTATAAAAAAGCTTAAGGATAGGGATTTACCTTTTTCCTTAGAGGCAATACAAGAAAATATTAGGGATGTAGCAGGGATAAGGGTAATTTGTTCATTTCCAGAAGATATTTATATGTTAGCAGAATGCCTATTAAGTCAAGATGACGTTAAGTTAATTGAAAAAAAAGACTATATAAAAAATCCTAAAAAAAGTGGGTATAGGAGCTTACATTTAATTATTGAAGTACCAATTTTCTTACGAAATGAAAAGAAATCTATGAAGGTAGAAGTGCAACTGAGAACCATAGCTATGGATTTTTGGGCAAGCCTAGAACATAAATTGAGATATAAGAAAAATATTGATCCAAAGGAAAATGAGATGCTTGAAAAAGACTTAGTAGAGTGTTCAGAAATCAGTGCAGCTTTAGATAAACGTATGGAAGAGATACGAGATAGAATAGAAAAGAAATTATAATAAAATAATAGAGGTAATTACCCTTAATAGAGCGTAATTACCTTTATTATTTTATTTTCTAGGAATTTATAAATTATTAACTGCGGAACTTAATACTTTACCAATAGAATCATGAATAACTAAATCAGCGTTATTATCAGCAGAAGTAGTACTCTTATTAATAAGTACTAAATTTTTACCTCTAAAGTAATTTATAAGTCCAGCAGCAGGATAAACTACAAGAGAAGTTCCACCAATAATTAATGTATCAGCTTTTGATATTGCATCTACAGCGCCTCTAATAGTAGCATCATCAAGTCCTTCTTCATATAAAACCACATCAGGTTTAACTCTTCCACCACATTTAGTACAAGTAGGTACTCCCTTTGATTCTAAAATAAACTTTTCATTATAAAAAGCATTACATTTAACACAATAATTTCTAAGTACAGACCCATGAAGTTCAAAAACATTTTTACTTCCTGCAGCTTGATGAAGTCCATCTATATTTTGAGTTATAACAGCTTTTAATTTTCCCATTTCTTCAAGTTTAGCTAAGGCAATATGAGCTTCATTAGGTTTAGCTTCAGGATAAATGAGCTTAGCCTTATAAAAGTTAAAAAACTCTTCAGGATATCTTATGTAAAAGCTATGTGATACTAATTGTTCAGGAGTAAAGGTAATATTAAGTTTTTCATTAAAAAGACCATTGGAACTTCTAAAGTCAGGAATACCACTCTCGGTTGACACGCCAGCTCCCCCAAAGAAAACAATATTATTGCTTTCTCTTAATATTTCAGCTAATTTTTCTATTTCAGTATTCATAATTTAATCACCGACCTTTTTATTTTATATTCTTATTATTGCATAAATAAATAGAAAATGAAATTTATTAAAGTTAATAAATGGATAAAATTGAATATTATTCTTTAAATGGAGGAGTAGCTGTAAGTAGTCAAGGAGTTAAGGTATATACTGAACATAATCAGTCTCTTGCTCTCCTCACTATTTATAATTTACATTGCAAATATTACATTAATTAATTATTAAACCTACTTGATTATATGAGTTCTTTTTAATATAATCAAATAAATTTAAATTTTTCAAAAAATTAGGGTGTGAAATAATTGTGAAAAAGTATATTAAAAAATCATATTTTATAATAATATTAGCATTATTAATTGGAGCTCCTGTAGTAACTAATGCAACATTAATGAATTATGGATTTAGCTCTCCAAACTTTACAGTTAAAGAATATGACTATAACAATACATGGCAAACACCTATGAATCAATCTATATCTAATTGGAATTCTACAGCGACACGTGTTTGGATTACAAAAAGCAGTTCATCGGCTAACACTATTGTAGCAGCAGGATATTCAGATACATGGTATGGATTAGCAACTCAAACTGTATCAGGTAATACTACAACTAAATTTCAAATTAAACTTAATTCTACAACTATATCTAATGATGCTACTAACTTTAATAATTTTGTACAAAGTGTATTAGTTCATGAATTAGGGCATATACTTTGCTTAGCTGATAATCCAAGTACAACCTCTTCTTCAATAATGAAGTATTCTAGAGATAGAAACACATTAACCAGGCCACAAACCTACGATATAAATGATGTAAACACAAAATTTACGTAAGCATATAAGAGAAAGGTGTAATGATGAAATCAAAAAGAGTATTTAGTATACTATTTATATCTACATTAACAACTATGTTATTTGTTGGCTGTAATAATTTGAATCAAAAAGCTCAAAAAGAAGAAGTTATAATTTCAGCAGATTACTATAATTATGATACAGATGATGACTTAATAAATAATTCAGATGTAATAGTGGAAGGAAAAATACTGAATTATAAATCAGAATATCTAAGTGTTGGTGAATATTCTGAGAGTTCTAATGAAGAAGAAAATCCTGGTGGAGAAATTGATACGACTCAACTTCCATATACTATATTTCAAGTGGAGGTTTATAAAAATTATAAAGGTAATATAGATAAAAAAACTATAATTGAAGTTAAACAATTAGGTGGGGATTTTGATAATATTACATTTTCTGAAAATAATACCACTCCATTAAAGAAAAATCAAAAATATGTTTTCTTTTTAAAACAATATGAAGACTCACCATTTAGCCTTTTGAATCCAGTTCAAGGAACATATTTATCTGAAAATGGTAAGTTGATCCCAAATAATAAGAATAGTGTAAAAATGGATTTGAATAAATTAGAAAAAATTAATAAAAAATAACCTAAATAATAGTTTACTATTTTATAAAAAACTCTTTATTTATTATTTAAAGGTAAAAATTTCTATTATTTTAAGGGGGAAATATGGATAAAAGAGCAATTAAGTTTTTAGTATTCACATTTTTATTAACATTTGGATGTTGGGGCGCAATTATATTAGCAAATCAATTTGAATATTTGGTATATGGTACACCTATTAGTATGATTATATATCTTACAGGAGGATTATCACCAACAATAGTTGCATATTTTTATTTAAAAAAATGTAATAGAGTAGATGGAATAAAGGATTTTTTTAAAAAGTCGTTTTCTATTAAGCAACCTTGGCAATATTATATATTGATTCTAATTTTGCTTACTTTATATTTTGTTTTACCATTTACTATTGGAATAGTTTCTTATTTAACACCAATATATCTGTTACCAATTTTACTAATATCCAATATAATTGGTGGTGGTTTAGAAGAATTAGGATGGCGATATATTTTACAACATGAACTTGAAAAGAAGTATTCCTTCATAGTATCTACTATAATTGTAAGTATTGTATGGGCAGTATGGCATTTACCTCTATTTTATATAGTTGGAACATCTCAGCAGCAGATGCTAGATTTTCGGACTTTCTCAATTTTAGTTGTAGGATTTTCATTTATGCTAGGTGCAATTTATCATATAACTAAAAGTCTTTGGTTATGTATACTTTGCCATGCTTTAATAAACTCTTTAAATGCTTGCTTTTTATTTTTAGATAAGGTAAATATTGTACAGAGTTGTTTAATAGCAGGTTTATTAGTAGTTAGTTCATATATATCTATTATATTAATGAAGAAGAAAAAGATAGTTTAGTATATATTCCTAAGATAAAATTATCTACAGAACCAAATGATTCTTATGATATGATAGGGCTTATAATTTATAAAGGAAAAAGACTAGGATATGCAAAAGGAAATAATTAATTCGGGTGAATCAGTTGCTTTGGGCTTGTTTGCAGAAGTTTCTTGGATTGCAGGAACAGTTATAGAATTTAAAGTTATACTACAAGTAGAAGATAAAGAAACATCAAATATTTTAGCGATATAGAATATAAAATTATGATTATTTTTAATTATTAAGAGTATATATAGAATTGTGAGAGATGGGAGGAGAGTTATATGAAGGATAAAGAGAAGGTATTATTGGGACTTACTTGTTTTTTGGGGGGAGTTGTTGCAGGTTTTTTTATTGCTCCAATTAAAAAGGGAATTTATTGTGGAAATAACTGTGGGAACAATGTTAGAACTGTTGATGAACTAAAAGAATTAATGGATAATGCCATAGAAGAAAATAAGAGTATAAGATGAATATATTAAAATATACATAGGAGATAAATAAGAAATGGATAGAGTGATAATAATAGGCTGTGGAGGTAGTGGGAAATCTACATTATCTAGAGCTTTATCAGAAAAAACTAATTTGCCAGTAGTTCATTTAGATAAGTTATTTTGGAGCGAAGGTTGGGTTTATATACCTAGAGAAGAGTTTAATACCTTACTTAGAGAAGAATTAAAGAAAGACAAATGGATAATTGACGGTAATTATGATAGAACCTTAGAAGAAAGAATAAATAGATGTGATACAGTTATTTATTTAGACTATCCAAGAAGGACATGCTTTTTAGGGGTATTCAAAAGAGTTCTATTAAATTACGGAAAAGTTAGGCCAGACATGGCAGAAGGATGTCCAGAAAAATTCGATTTAGAATTTATGAAATGGATATGGAATTTTAATAAAAATCACAGAGATAAATTATATAGAATACTTAATAAGCAAAAAAATAAAAAAATATATATTTTTAAAAATAGAAAACAATGCAAAGAATTTTTAAATAAAATTTAGAGTTAAACAA
>NZ_JBNPON010000023.1:0-45021 GCF_050315195.1 Clostridium sp. SGI.024
ATATATTCATCAGGGGGGATTTTATGAATAAGGATTATATAGTAACTAAATCCAATACATTAGTAACTGCAAATTATGATTTGAGTTTACAAGAGCAAAAGTTAATACTTACTCTTGCAAGTATGGTTCAACCAAATGATGAGGAATTTAAAGAATATGAATTTAAGATAAAAGAGTTTATGGAGTTGTTAGGTGTAGATACAAAAACAAAATATACTGAAATTCCTAAAATAACAAAGGAACTTATGAAAAAAGTATTTGAAATAAGAGAAGGAAAAGATATTGTACAATTATCATGGCTAAGTTCAGCTAGATATAAAACTGGTAATGGAGTAGTTGTATTAAAATTTGACTCTTCTCTAAAACCATATATGTTGCAACTTAAAGAGCTTTATACTAGTTATAAGTTAGAAAATATTCTATCTTTAAGAAGTAAATATTCATTAAGATTATTTGAAGTTTTAAAGTCTAATCAATTTAAAAAGTATTGGATAGTTGAATTGGACGAATTTAAAAAAATACTTGGAGTAACTGAAAAGTCTTATTCGGTATATCAAAATATTAAAAATAGAATTATAATACAAGCTCAAAAGGAACTTAAAGAAAAAACAGATATAAAATTTGATTTTGAAGAAATAAAAACAGGTAGAAAAGTAACTTCAATAAAATTTTATATTCACTCAAATAAAGCTAAGAATACAACTAAAATTAATAGTATTCAGGCTATAGATGAGGTATCAGCAACAATTGAAGAAGATATTCAAGATGATATAATTTCAAAAGTAAAAAATATAATAAAGCGTGTATGTAATAAAAATATAAGTGATAAATCAGCAAATGAAATTTATAAAGCTGCAAGTAAACATAAAGGTTATGCTAATAAGACATTAGAGTTAATAGAGGAAGTAGCATATTATTCTCTAACACAAAATGTAAGGAATGGATTAGTAGGTTGGTTTAAAACTACTGCTGAAAATTATGAAAAGCCAATAAAAACAGCAAAGCAACTTAAATTTAATAATTTTAAGGGTCGAGATTATGATTATGATGATCTTGAAAAGAAGCTTTTAGGATGGGATCAATAAAAAAATCCTTATACTCAAATATTAAAAATGAGTATAAGGATTTTTTTATTTGTCAGAAGATATAAATAAACTAATACATTTACGTACCTGAGATATTGAAATTACTATATTTTAGAAATTTTCATTAGACATAGAAAATAGCCTATATTTTTATATAATTAATTAGATTTTAATCTCTTAATTAAGTTATCAATGGCTTCTTTATCTTTTCTTTTAATAGATTTACTACTACTAGATATAAACTCCATATACTTTTTCATATAAAAGAAATAATTTCTAGTTTCAACTTCAAATTCAGGAGTAGTGTCATATATTCTTTGAGCAGCTATATAAAAATCAGATTTGTTAGAAGCATTATCAGTGTGTAAATTAAAATTTTGCATTGTTCTTTGAGCCTTTACTTTGGCTTCTTTAGCTTTTATAAATTCATTGTATAAGTTATAGGCCCTATGCTCTGCATAGCTATATATAATTATCTTTATTCTTTCAAATTCAAGATCTAATGCATTTATTGAATTTATTTGTTTTAAATATCCGTATGCTGCTTTAAAGTTTCCTGTATCAAAAATAATAAATTCTAAGGTCTTATCTTTGATTCTAGCTATAACTTTTGATATGTTATATAAATTCTCAAATACTTTTTGAACTTCTTTAATCTTAGGAAGTGTTATTTCATTTACTGAGGTATTTATTTTATTAAATGTTTTTTCAGTTTTAAGAAGTTCATTTTCAATATTAGATATTTTTTCTTTAAAATCTTTTAATATATTATTTATGTTAACCATTGCTGAATTTTTGATTAAAAAGTTTTTATAAGCTGAACTTCTAAGTTTTTTTAAGTACTCAATTTCTAAATTCAATTCTTTGATTCCAGGTTTTAAAATTTTTTGAGATTTTTCATTTAATTCATCTTTAAAACTATTGTATTTTGTATCTAAGGTAAGATATTCATTATATTCTTTAGATGAACTTAAAAGATCTATCCCATTATTAATTTTATTTATATTATCTGCGAATTTCTCTTTTTCATTTTTTAATGTTTCAATTTCAAATTTTAAATTTTTTATTTTTTCCTCAGTTTTTTTATACCAGTTATTATATATTTCAGTACTTCCATTATGATTTTTAATAAAAACAATATCCTCCAGGGATTTCATAATAGATTCTTTATCAATTAACTCTTCACCTTGCGTTAGTAAATGGAACTTATATGCAGAAGATAGTAATTGCTTCTCTGTTGGATTTTTCTCAACCTTTTTTACACTTATTCTATTCTTTTTAACCTTTGAGAAATCTTCTTCACTATCTCTTAAATATAAGTATTTCATTGCAGTATCAGAAAGATAGATGTATTTATAGTTTTTATTTATATTTTCCATGCCTATTAGATTGTTTTCTATCATTCCATTAACTATGGTTTGTCCACTAGGTATAAGCTTTTTAAATTGATCTAGAAAACAGTAATTTCCTGCTTTCATTATCATCTCTAAATAAGGTTTATACTTAAATTCGGCAGCTACAAAACTATCTAAGGAAATAATATCATCTCTTACTATAGCCTTCATTAAAAGCACTCCATTCTTGAGCAACCAAGACTAGTTGCTATTTCTTGCTTAAGTTCAATTTCAACTCCAGTATAACTAGAACCAACACTTTCAATTGCAATTAATTCTCCATTAACTTCAATTGCAGCATCAATGCAAGTCTTAAGTTCTCCAGCTTTATCGGGATACATTTCATAATACCTATCTATTAATTCTCTTTCATGCTTCCAGGTATCTTGAATATTAGTATCTAGTTTATGATAAACTTCTGTAAGTTTAATATCATGTTCAAGATGATTGGTTTGTGCAGCACAAAAACTTGTAATTCCAAATTCTTGCCTACAGTAGTCCTTCCCCATCTTATCAAGCTGAATTATAAGGTTGTTTTCGCCCCGAACAATATGTTCGGAAGTTTTTATATATCCACTTTTCTCTAGTTTTTTAAGTCTATCCATACTAATGCCACAATACTCCTTAGCTTGACTTGAATTACATAATCCAGTCTTACTAAGCTGCTTAATAAGATCTCTATCTCTTCCAGTAACAACTTTTACAGTTGATGCCTTTCTTCCTCTAGTCATTAGCAAGCCTCCTTATAATAAGCTTTTCTTTATAAATTTTCTTATCAAGTATTTCGAATTCTTTACTGTTTTCTATAGTTTCAACTATACATTTAAATTCATATGGCTTAATTTGCCCGTTTTTAGCTTCATAGAACAGTTTTTGAGTTTCTATAATACAAAAAGCCTTTGTAACACGTAAAAGCTCATATAAAACGAATTTGAGCCTATCTGGAGATATGAACATTAATACAAAGTTGCAAAGTACTATATCAAATTCTTTATCTTCATTAGGCAATCCATAATTTATATCATGCTTTATGAAATTAACATTAAATTTATTAGGTTTAATACTAGGCTTAGGATCCAGTTTATCAATACCATATAAATTTTTAAAACCTAATTTATAAAAGAAGTATAAATTCCTATAATGACCACATCCAACATCCAGTATTTTATTATTTAAATTAAGTTCTTGGTGATATTTTTTTAAGAATAATAAATTATAATCACTATAGCCTTCCTTCAGGTGATTATTTATAAGAAATGACATTATATACCTCCTGTATATTTATTATAAGATTATACAATTTCTACATATAAAAACAGCAATTCTGTGGATAAACCTATTGATATTTTAAAATTACCCTTTTGCATTTCAGAAATTAGGCTATTTCATTGTATAACTATTCAAATTGGGATTAACTTGTTTTCGAGTCGTAGCCATTAAAACCAATCTTTGATTGGCTTGTTTTTGCGTAAAGCAAAAATTTTCATGGCAATTGCATTCTTTAGAATGTAATAGACCGAAAACAAGTTTATATAGATTAAAGTTATACTAACTTTAATCTATATATTTATTTATATGGATTTTTTATTAATAGCATATGTAAATATTAACGATTTATTTAATTTAGTAATTATATTATTTATTTACATATATTTTATAATAATAAAACTCATTGTAAAAGCATTTAATTTTTATAATGAATTTTATTAAATATGAATAACTAATTGTAAAAATTAAAAAATGTATTTTGCTTAAACTTTTATTGAAAAAAATATACATTTTTGTTAATATATATATTATATTAACAAAAATGTATATTTTTATTAATGCATATTATATATTCATATTTTTTTTAATATTATTTGGAGGTATATATGATGAATGAATTGTTAAAAATTAAATCCCCACTCGTTGTAGAAATGGAAGTTACAAATAATTGTAATAATCGTTGTATATTTTGTTATAACGATACTATAACTCAAAAAAGTAAATATATGAGTTTAGAAAATGCTATAAAGATAATAGATGAGCTTAAAAGAAATGAAGTTTTTGGAGTTACAATAACTGGAGGAGAATGCTTATTAAATAAGGATCTTCCTAAAATAATTGAATACATAAAAAAACAAGACATGACAGTTGGTATTATCACTAATGGAATACTACTAGAAAATAAAATTACTGAGTTATCTAACTTAGGATTATCTCATATTCAAATTTCATTACTTGGATCAAATTCTAAGATTCATGATAATATAGTAAATCATACTGGAGCATTTGAAAAAATTATAAATTCAATAAAGAAATGTAATGAAAATAATATAAAGATTTTCACTAATACTCCTATTGTTAAGCAAAATGTTCATGACTTGGAAAGTATTCTAAAGTTAGCACTAGATTTAAATGTTGTAGGATTTAGTGTAACTAGATATATTCACAATTCATCCAATATATTAGATAAATGTAGTGTATCATTAAAAGAATTTAATGATACACTACGTACATTAATAAAGTATAAAAATAAATTAAATATAAAAATAGCAAATACGGTTCCTCTATGCTCTATTGAAAAAGATATTGACATAATAAATATTCTAGATATATTAACTCCTTGCGATTGTGCAAAAACTTGGTTGACTATTGATTGTGAAGGAAATATTTTCCCTTGCCCATCATTAAGAATTAATTGTGGGTCAATTTTAAATGAAGGACTTAAAAATATTTGGGACAAGAATAAGGTTATTTCTAATATAAAAAATGATATATATATAAAAGAATCTTGTAAGTCCTGTGAAGAGTTTCATATATGTAGTGGAGGATGTAAATCATTTTCAACTTATGAAAATGGATTTATATCAATAAATGACCCTTATATAAAGAAGGAGGAAAATTTATATGTTAGTTGTTAACTGTAAATTTAGAACTGAAGAAGATAAAATCTTACTTTTTAACGGAAATAATATTTGTTTTTCTAATATGATAGGCCTAAAAATACTTAATATTATTCATGCAAATAAAAATTTATCAAAATCTGATTGCATTAAAATATTTTTAAATGAATTTAACTTTAATACATCAGAAGACTATAATTCTGCAAAAGAAGATGTTGAAAGATTCTTAAATCATCTAATTTCTATGAAAATGATATTAGGTGAATCTATATGAGTATATACAAAAAAGATGATTTTTTAATTGAAATCTTCAAAAAGAAATTTAAAATATTTATTATTATTTTTGTGCTATATTTATCTATTCAATTGCAGAATGTTATATCTACATTTTTCATGGGAAAAATGGTTGATCAAATAGCTGCTTCAAATTATTCATTGGCTATAAAGCTAATACTTGCAAGTAGTTTATCTATATTACTTATTAACTTTTTATATTATATATATAATATTTTATTTAAAATCTATAGCTCTAAAATAAGTTATGAAATAAAAAATAAAATCTATAATATTTTACTAGATAAAAAGTTAATATATTTAAAAAAATATAGTCCAAGCTATATTGTAGATAGGATAAATAAAGATTCATCAATATGCTCAGAATTTTTTCTAAATTTAAAACCATCATTCTATATAAATATATTAAATGTAATTATAATGTCGGCTATAATTATATCAATTAACCCATTATCTTTATTAATTATTATTATATTAATTATATTAAACGTAATAGTATATTCTATTTCATATAAAAAAATTTATAAAAGAGAGATAGAGTCAATGGAATCCGTTAATAGCCAATTTAATATAGAAATTAATTGGTTTGATAAACTTAATCTAGTTAAACGAGAAAATATATTTTCTTTGATGTTAAATGATATAGAAGAAAATTTTAATTTTCTTCTTAAAAAAATTTCTAAGTCAGCTAAAACTAATAGTAACTATTCCTTTTTAGGAGGATTAGTTAATATATTATCAACAGTTTTATTAATGACATTCTTTTTATATCAAATTATAGATAATAAGTTAACAGTAGGAAATTTTATTATAGCCTTTTCATATTATGGTGAGCTATCTAAAAATATAACCAGCATATTAAGCTATGGTAAAAATATTCAAAGTTACAATGTTGCTTTGGATAGAATAAACGAGTTGATTAATCTTTCAAGTGAACCAAATGGAAATAAAATTTTAGATACTATAGATCACATATCTTTAAGAAACATAAATATACAATTTCCAGAAACTAAATTACTGAACAATTTTTCTTATGAATTTAATAAAGGAAATATTTATTTAATAACTGGCCCAAATGGGGTCGGAAAAAGCACCTTAATAGATGTTATTTTAGGATTACTTGATAATTATTCAGGAGATATATATATAAATTCTATTAATAAAAAGGATTTAGATATGAAATTTTTAAGAACTAATAAAATTTCATATGCTAGTCAGGAAACTATCATACTAGAATCCTCACTTGAAGATAATATAAATTTAAAGTTTGAAAGACCTATTAATAATTTGTTTAAATTAGAAAATTTAAACAATAAACAATTCAATTCAGCTTCATTGTCTGGAGGAGAAAAAAGAAAAATAATACTAAATAGAGCCATTTCAAAAAATAGCGATTTACTTATTTTTGATGAACCAGATACTTTCCTGGATCAAGATTCATTGTTAGAATTTAAAAAGTATTTAAAGTTTGAATGCTCTAACAAAATAATTATTATAATCAGTCATAACAAAGATTTAATAAATCTTTCAAAAAATATCATAAGATTATAGATAATTTTATAATGATTGTTAAAATACTCTAAGTATTTTAATTATAAATAAATCTATAGAGGGGAGTGATTACTTATGTATGAGGCACCAATAATAGTTCCAATGAAAAATGAACCAGGTACTGGTGGAGGTTGTTTTACTTCTTGTTATTCTTCTTGTTTCTGTTTCTGTTTCTGCTGGAGTCTTTTGGGAGGTTCATAATCTTCAAAAGAAATATTAGTATAAAACACAGTCAAAATTGACTGTGTTTTTCTAATGTGATGATGTTAAATATTCTTGAAAATTTAACAATATATATTTTTTTTACTAGTTAGTAGTTAACTTATATTGTTATTATATTTCCTTCTATAATGATTTTAAACTCTTGTTTTAACATGGCATATGTTAACCTATTACTAATGGTAATACTAAAAAATCTGTAATATTAAAATTTATTATATCTTCCCCTAATTCACATAATATTATAGCATTTAATTTTAATAATTTCGTTAAATTGAAAGTAAATATATTATTCATTAATTATTTTATGAATCAGCCCTACAGAGCATTTATACATTTCAGCTATTTCTTTGATTGTTTTTCCTTGAATACGATACATTTTCATCATTTCTTTTTCCTGATTTAAAAATCTTTCTTTTCTTCCAGCTCCACGTTCATTATGTGTTTTTTTATCTGATGCTGCATTACTACCTTTTAATGATTTGTTTTCATTTTTTAATTTTTGAATTTCACTTTTTAATTTCTGAATTTCTTTTTCTTGCTTTTCTATAACCTTTCCTCTTTTAACTGCTTCTACTGCATAATCCCCTTCCTTATAGTAGGCTGAATTATGCAATGCATTTTCTAGTTCCGTTATTTTTTCTAAAAGCTTTTTATTTTCATCTTTTAATTTTTGAATTTGATTCATGCATATAACCCCTTCACAAATTAATTTATGAATAAAGTTTAACATACTATCGTTTTATTTTTAATAATTAATTTATGAATTTCAAAACTCACTCTTCATAATTTAATTATTGAACATTTCGCTAAAGGTTATTTTAATGAATAACAAAAGTCAATGATCTATGATCATCGGCTTTTCAATTGCGCTAAATTCAAATTTCACGAAGAAATAAAAATTAACGAATTCAAGCCATTTATAAACTATGTTATAATAGAAAAATAGTAGTTAATTGTTTACTATTTCTAAACAAAATTTTTAAAAGGTACTATTTCGCAACTAAGATTACGAAATAGTACCTTTTTATTCCCTATAAAAATCTTCATCATTAATTTCATTTACTGCTACTTCATATTGTTCATCAGTAAAGGAAATATTGTTTTTCTTTAATAATCTCACATACTTTTCTAAGTCATTGTTAGATACTACATATGAACATCAATTACCTTTAGTAAAGCTACGCTTATTCCTTTTATTGATGCAAGTAATTTATTTGAGGATAACATATATATGACTTTTTTTATCTCCTAATATCATTTTTACTCTTTGGTAAATAATATTCTATAGCTTTACTTGGAATATCAGTCCATTTACTACTAATATTATTTTTCTTACACATTAAATAAGCTTCTGTTCCTAATATTTCTTTAGTTTTTTCTAAATTCTCTTTCCTTACATTTTTGCTAACCTTATCATCATCAAACCACCCACAAAAATATATTTTGTTTGCTTCTTCTACATTTCTCTTGTATACTGCATAGTCACTCGGTTTCCATTTATTTTTGACATCTATTTTTTTAGGTATCTTCTTATTTAATTCATTAAAAAAATATATTGTTTTAAATGGATTCTCTTTATTATATTTTAACCCTAATATTTCTATTAGTTTTAAATATTTATCTCCAATATTTATATCAATTATATATCCCTTAATTACGTTCAATTCAAAATAAAAATTTCTAGCTATAACTCCAATACATAATTTATAAGGAACTTCATCAGTAAAGAAAAAAACATCGAAAACTACATTGCTATAAGTAAATATAAATTTACTTCTTTTAACATCATTTATTTTCATTGAATTATGAAAATCTTTAAGACCATCTAATCTCATAAAAACCCCTTTTCATATAACTATAACAAATCTGCTAATGTAAATTTAGAAAACTCATTTATAAATTCATCTAATGCTACTTGCATTATTCCTTTAAGTTTACAGTTAGGATTTATGTATGGACAGCAATTATCTTTATTAAAGCATTCAGCTATATTTAAATTACTTTCTGTTATCTTAAGTACTTCTCCTAAATTTATATCTCTAGGCTCTAATCCTAGTTTTATACCTCCTACTCTACCTTTCATCGATACAACTAAATCTGTTTTAGCTAATTTATGTATTATTTTTTTAAGATGATGTTCTGATATTTTCAATTCTTTAGATAAATCCTCTACTATAAAAACTTTATTTTTATCCTTAGCTAAATAAATTAGAACTCTAAATGAATAGTCAGTAAATTTAGTCAAATACATATAGATCCAATCACCTCCATATCATACCTTTTAAAATAATTCATAGTTACCATCTTCAAGTCTTTTGTATATTTTAGCATACCCTACTTTATTAATTCCTGAAAACATAGTTAATTCATCTTTTACATCAATTATTATATCAGGCTCTTCATAGTCTTCTTCATAATCAGGCTCATCTTTATCTACAGCATAATTTGATCTTACTTTTTCAGGTCCATTATAAACTTCTACATTTAAATCAAACATTAATGCAAACATTGATAACGCTCTTGCCAAATCTATTCTCATAATCATTTGTAATAGCGATAGGTAATGTTTTGATTTTATCTCCGCATTTTCCCCCGCTTCACACCGTACATGAGACTTTCGTACTCATACGGCGTTCCAACAATTTCTCCATCTTATATATTAAATAGTAAAATTTCCGACTAACTTTCTTAAAGAATTGACACGTTTTAAACATTTTTTATCTAAATTTAAAATTTGTAAATATTTATTAATTACTTCTAAATTAGTACTGTGTACTAATTTATGAACTTCGTAGCATAGCCATACTAGGTTAGCATATTCATCTGTTCCACCTAGCTCTTTTGGGATTTTATGATGACATTCCATATTTATTGGGTCTAAGATGTCACCTGTTACATAGCATTTCCCTCTTTGCCCTGCTATCAGAGATATTTTATTATCCTCTAGTTCGGTATCACCTTTTTCATAACTATTTTTAAGCAGGTATTCGATTAAGAATTCAACGCCTCCTAATTTGTTATGAATTAGTTTTCTACCTCCTTCAGTATAATTACAGATACTCTGATTAAAATTCATTGGTGGTTTATTAACGCACCCATATATGGGAAACAGGGTAACTCCTTGAATTGTCCTTGTTTTACTTCTATAGTTCCCATATAACTTTTCGTATGATTTAGATTTAAATGCCTTATTCGTACTAATTCTTCTTAATTTGTTATATAAGTTCTTTCTGACTAAAAAATCAATTTCTTTCATATCTATGCTTATATGTGAAGCACAATTATAATAGTTATGCATTCCTAAAACTATAGAATTAAATTTTTTAACTTCTTTACTGTTCCTATTTTTTCCTATAATTTTAATTTGATTTTTTAGATTTTTAATGACTTTCTTTTTACTTTTATCACTCATATTGCTTTTACATACATATTTTTTACTTTTTAACATTACTTTCAGTTTGAACCCAAGAAACTCAGTATAATTTTTTCTTAGATTAGTTATTTTAGACTTTTCAGGACTAATTTCTAATCCTAATCTTTCCTTTAACCACATTCTAATTGCAGTAAATATTTTTTGTGCTGATTTATAGTCTCTACAGAAGACTTTAAAGTCATCTGCATATCTTACAAAAAACATTTCTTTCATTTGAGTTCTTTTTAAAGTTCTATATCTGTTATTATTATATTCGTGTCTAGTTTCAAAGGTTTCCCATTGATTACTAATCCACCAATCTAATTCATTTAATACAATGTTTGAAAGTAAGGGACTTATTATTCCACCTTGAGGGGTTCCTTTATGTGGAACTCCTTTTCCTTGTATTTCTGATTTTAATATTTTTCCAATTACACTTATTAGATTTTTGTCTCGTATGCCTAGATTCCACATTTGTTTCTTTAACTTACTGTGGTCTACATTGTCAAAGAAACCTTTTATATCAATGGCAACTACATAATGTAGTTTCGCTCTATTTATTAAAGACATACATCTTGATATGGCATGTTTAGTAGACCTATTAGGTCTAAAGCCATAACTGTGATTATGAAATTTAGCTTCACAAATTGGTTCTAATATTTGTTTTATACTTTGTTGTATAATTCTATCGTCCATACAAGGTATTCCTAATGGTCTTGTTTTCCCATTGGGTTTAGGAATTTCAACTCTTCGTACACTTTTTGGGAAATAATTTTGTAATTTATTTTGAAAATACTTTACAAAATCTGTTTCATTCATTTTTCTATACTCACTTATATTTTTACCATCAGTACCTACTGTTGTAGAGCCTTTATTTTTTTTGATATTTCTATAAGCTAGTAATATATTTTCTCTTGAACTTATTAGTTCCATTAGGTGTGCGAATATATATCCTTTCTTAGATTTATAATATAAATCATCAAGTATGCTTTGCATTGAGTAATATTCATTATTTCTTAGCAGTTGTCTTTTCTTTAATACTACATTTTCGTTCAAGTCTGCTACTTCTCCTTTGTAAAGTTTCGCATCTTTTAGTCTTACAAGAACCTTGAATTTATTTTCTATTTAATTTTGATGATGTCAAATTGTCTAGTGGCTATTGCTCCATCAACATTACATTGAATTCATAGCTTTATGCCACCACTCTCACTTAGATTAAGATAAGTTATAGCTAAAGCCTTTCCTTATCAATACTTCATTGGTAGTAAAACCTTCGTATTCTAAGCTTTCCTTGTTCCGTTATCAATATCTTTTCATATACCTTTAGGCCATTGGTTTGAGCCTGTAAGCTTGATAATGCCTATAACATTATATAGATTTTCATAGATACGATTTTTACTCATCTACACTTACAACACTTTAGTGTTAATTCCATTTCTAGAATTTTGATATTTAGACCCGTATATTCCCAATTTCGTCAGTTCTTTATTAAGAACAATCCTAACCATAGGTATTTTATAGACACCCGACCTATCATACACTCGACTACCTCTAGTTCGCTTTTCGTGCTATATTTCTATAACTTACGGTGTACTCTCAGTCGTCTTCACCGAGCTTATAACCCTTTAATGTTTACTCATTAAAGCGCTATTCGGAGTATTAGTGGGAGCATTTCAAGGCGTTACCCTATCATTCTACTCACTCTTAATAACAGTTCTAAACTTCAGAATTTAATCTGCTAATTTAGGCTAATCTTTTCAATTAGCAACAAGTCGCACCATATCTATCATCACTATCTATATATGGCTCATCTATGACATGAAGCACATCTTGCTCATTATCTGCTTCGTATATTTTTCCTTCAAACTCAATAACATATTTTCTTTTAGCTTTATCTAGGCTTTCTATTTCCCTTACCCAATCCGTATTTTTAGTTACCATAAATTCATCACTTCCTTTAAATACTTTCATTTATTAATTAATGAATAATGATTGCATAAATTATTTTATGTAATGTATTTTATTATTCAATTATTAATTTATGAATTCTATTCATTTTCATTAATTATTTTATGAACTAATCCAACTGAACAAGAATACATTTCAGCTATTTCTTTAATAGTTTTACCTTGAATACGATAGAGCTTCATAGTTTCTTTTTCTTGAATTGTAAATCTTGATTTTCTTCCAGCTCCACGTTCATTGTGAATCTTTAAATCTATAGGGCCTCTCGTACTTTTCAATAATTTGTTTTCATCTTTTAATTGTTGAATTTCATCTTTTAATTGTTGAATTTCATTTTTTTGTTTTTCTATAATACGCCCTCTCTCAACTGCTTCTATAGCATAATGTCCTTCTTGATAGTAAGCTGATCTACGTAATTGTTCCTCCAAGTCTTCTATATCTTTTAAAAGACGTTTATTTTGTTCTTTTAATCTTTGCACTTCACCCATACCATCACTCCATTCACAATTTAATTTATGAATACATTTTAACATATTTTACTTTTTTGTTCAATAATTAAATTATGAACTTTCAAATATTAATTATTAAAAACATCTTTTTATAAAAGTGTCCTGGGATACTTCTATTTTTAAGCAATTTATCTATTAATTCACTCGAAAATTAATGAAAATCTATTGTTTTCCAGGACACATTTCTATTGACTATCTCCATTCATTTTTCTTAAAAACATTTAATATCATGTCTTTATCTCTCTTTCTTGAGAAGGCTATATCTAGGAGCTCTATCATCTTTTCTTTTGTTCTTGTTCCTGAAGAAGTCCTGGCGTCTTTTAATATTTTCCCTCTCTTTTTATAATTTTCATCTTCAGTATCTCTCCATCTTGCTTTTTCAGATGCATTTATTATTCCTGCAGCTAATTTTATGTTTGCCTGGATCTGCTTCGGATTAAGAGATCCATTAAAATATCTAAACTCAACGGTAGGAGCTCTATCTGTTGCTATATTTTTTAAGTTGATTCCATAGTACCTATTCATTCTACTAACTCTTTGTGCCATTTCTATGACATCACTATCATTTTCCAGTCTAAAAGCCATTCTATTAGCTTCTGCAGCTCTTTCACTAAAGCTAGTTGCATAATTAGAAGCGTTGCTTCTTATTCGGCCTAAATCTCCTCCTGCAGCTTTATATAAGCATTCTTCATAGTTTTCTACTATCTTAAAGAATCGTCTCCAACGCTGGCGAGCAGTATCGAGTTTATTCATTCCTATGTGAACATGTCCACCACAAGATTGATTTATTCTAGCTCCATGCCTTTTTGCAACTTCGCATATTGTTTCAATTTGTCTCCATGTTTCTGGAGTATCTTTTAGTATTGGAGATACTAATTCTCCACCTTGACCTCCAGAAGAAACACTTCCATCTCTTTCTAACTTCCATTTACTATTATCGCTTACTCTTGCGTGATATCCCAATCTATACGGAGCTGCAGTAATTCCTAAATCATATAGTTCACTTGCTATTGTATCTGCATTTCCACCAACAAACTCTAGCTCAACTCCAAAGGTACTTGTATTACCGTTTAGTACATTTTCATATTCATAATTAATAAGATCATCATTAATATTCTCATATGTTGTGTCAAATGTATCTAAATTGTCGCTATAAAAAAAGCCATCATCTGTTGATGGGCCTTCCTGGTTTCTTTGTATTTCATCTCTTATATCTTGTTGCATCCTAGCTCTCATTACTTCATTAGCTTCCATATCTCTTATTTCTTGTTCTGCTTGTCCAATAGCATTATTTACAGCATTCATATGTCTGCAGGTACGATTTCTATTTTGAAAATCAGGACATGTACAAGAGTCTACATCATTACTTACAAAGTATCTTATATTACTAGCAGAATCAACTATATATCTTTCATCTTCTTCATCATAGGTTACTCTTATTTCTTCATTTCTTCCACGTGATCTTGAATCACCTTCAACAACGATACTTTCACTTAATCTATTATTTACTCTTGAGGCTAAATCATTAATTACTCCAGGACTCATTCCTGATCCTGAAGCTCCAATTGCTCCAGTTCCTGAGTTTGATTCCGTTGATATTGTATTACTTCTTCTCTTTGGCATAATTTCTCTCTCCTTTATCACTTGTATTTTTCTAAAAATGAAAATAAAAAAACAGACTAGTTAAACTAATCTGCTAATATATTCATTTTATGTTATAATTATATTGTTTTTATACCGTATGTGATGGGATACGGTGGTTTGTACATTTTTCCACCTTGGCTATTGATATTTATTCAATCAAAAGCAAAAGATGGTGGTATTGACGATGCAAGAGATTATTATAGTGGGATCTATATTATTATTTCTTATTAAAATGATATTGAAACATAATAAGGATTTCTCTTTAGAAGTTCAAGTTAAAATATTAGGGTTAAATATCAAAATTAATAGCAAAGAAAAAAAGCACCCATCCGAATAATAGTGTGCTTATTTTCTTAATTAAATCAATTTAATTTCATCAATAGCCCAAAAGCTAAAAATGTTCTAGGACTAGCATCGTATTAGCAGTACGATGCTTTTCTTATTTATATTATATCACTTTTTTTATTTTTTTAACACATAATTTATAAATAACATTTTATATACTATATAGCTTCACAAATTAATACATGAAACGTATTCTTCAAATATTAATTTATGAATTTATTTGTTAATAATTTAGACTAGTTTACTTCTGATAAAAAATTATTTTTTATATTTTCTTTTTTCACTTTATAAACTTCATTATAAAAATCAAGATTCATTTTAAATATTTCATCTTTAGTTATAGATCTATCTAATTGTTTTTTGTGTTTTATTGAAAACCCCTTTCTACTATTAACCCAAGCAGCTTGATGCATTATAGAAATTTTTCTATCTTCACTTATTTTCTTGATTTCTACAACTCTTTGAATTGAAGAAATACCTGCGATGATAATTTCTATGTCTTTAGGTATTCTTGAAATCAAAATTTTATATCCAAGCAAATAATGTCTCCAGGCATTGCTTGCCTTTAATCTAGTATCAACGTTCATAAAGCTGAAAGCTATAGTTTTTATATTACTTCTATTAATTTCTTTAATCCAACACTCTAAATCTTCATTTGTAGCCCATATAACATCTAATACTGCTGGCAATCCTTCCTGGATCATTTCATTATAGACTCTTTTAGTCCGTTGAATATTATAAAGGTGTTCAGATCTTGGAGCATCTTCATAAAGTGAAAAATTTGGAGTTATTATTGCTTTAAAATTTTGTTTTTTAAGTTGCTTATATAATAACTTTCTATTTTCCCAAAAACCTTCTAAAGCTCTATCTTTAATATAAAATTCAGCTATTCCATTTATTTCTTCGGGTAAATTCAAAGTTCTTATATATCCTTTCATATTGTATATTGGTGATATATTTTCTCCGTTGGCCGATAATAAAAATTCTCCATGTATTCCAACAGTATTATTTACTTTTGAAAAGTCAAAATTACTTTTAAGCTTGTCTGGCATAATTGGAATATATCCAGGTAAATCATAAAAAGAATTAGGTAATAAAACTCTATCATCTTTAATTTCTTTAATAATATTAAAGGTGCCTAACTTTCGTGGACACCTAACTAAACATCTTTTTAATTTTTCCTTGCTACATTTACAAAGTGATACATCACAAAGAGAGCATCCTTTACAAGATCCATCTATTTTTTTTGAGCAAGTATTACAATTTCTTATTTTACAAAGACTTATGCAATTTCCATCCATCTTTTGTTAAAACTCCTTCACTTTCATTTTTTAATTCTTTAAATTGCTCCTCTATAATTTCACTTATATTTAATATCTTTATCAAATTATCAGATGAAATTTTATCTAAATTATTTTTCATAAGTTGTAGCTGCCTTGTTATAATTCTTGCTTCTTTTAAAAATTCAACTACAGCTAAATCGTCATTCTTGAATATTTTCATTTTTTAATTTTCCTTTCTTAAGATTTATAAATATATATACTACAGTGACCATATTATTTTAATATAGCCACCTTTATCTTTATTTTTTATAATAATTAAAATACAATCACTTATTCATTAATCTCATTTACTTTTGCATATTGAATATTATTTATATATTTTATAAACTCATCTCTTGTTTTTTCAGTGATATATACTTTAGCTGGCAAATTTAAAAGCTTACATTTAACAAAAGTTGAATATCCAATAATTAATTCATATTCATCAGTATCTTCAATCTTTTTTACTACTACTATTCCTATCGATTTATTTAAATCTACAATAGATTTTTTAGCATGAATATTATTAATAATTTTAATTTTATCCATCTTCATTTCTATTAGGCTATCATTTAATCCAGGAATATATTCACTCCAATTAGGTTTATATATTATCTCACAAGATTTCTTTGTAGCATTATTATCCATTAATGCTTTTTCTTTTAACCTTTTTTTTCTTTCTATTATACTCTGTAATCTTTCTTCAGTATTAATTATTGACGACACCTTAAAAAATAAGAATGGAATATCTTTTTTATTTTTTCTTATTTGAATTATTCCCTTTAAATTAAATAAGAGCTCTTTGTAATTAAACTTATTTATATATTCATAATGTTCATTGCTTAATTCTAAATAGATAATACTTTCAAGATTTTCTTCACCTATAATAGCTTTACTTACACAACTATATGTATTTTCATTTACTTTTGTAAAATCAGAATCTATCTTACAATCTTTTAACTTGATTTCTTTTATTTCCATAACAGATCTCTTCCTTTCTTATTCTTCGCTATTTATTTTTTCTGCTCTCTCATTTGATTTTGAATTTATTTTTTCATATAACTGACTTTCAATTTTCTTTAATATTTCAGGATTTTCCTTTAGATATTCTTTCCCTTTTTCTCTCCCTTGTCCCAATCTTTCTTCACCATAACTAAACCAAGCTCCACTTTTAGTTATAATATTTTCTTTTACACCAATATCTATAATTTCACCTATTCTATCTATTCCTTTTCCATACATAATATCAAATTCTGCTTGTTTAAATGGTGGAGCAACTTTATTTTTAATTACCTTAACTCTTGTTCTATTTCCTACTACACCTTCTCCTTGCTTAATAGAATCTATCTTCCTTACATCTAGTCTAACAGAAGAATAGAACTTTAATGCTCTTCCGCCTGGTGTTGTTTCTGGATTTCCAAACATTGTGCCAACTTTCTCTCTAAGTTGATTTATAAAAATGACAATACAATTGTTCTTTTTAATAAGACCTACCAGTTTTCTTAATCCTTGAGACATAAGTCTTGCTTGAAGCCCAATATGAGAGTCTCCCATTTCTCCGTCTATTTCTGCTCTAGGAACTAATGCAGCTACTGAATCAATTATAAGTACATCTATAGCTGAGGATTTTATCAAAGCTTCAGCTATTTCTAAAGCCATTTCTCCATTATCAGGCTGAGAAATTATAAATCTATCAGTATCTATTCCTAGAGATCTGGCATATACAGGATCCAATGCATGCTCTGCATCTACCATTGCTATTTCTCCACCATTTTTTTGTGCTTCAGCAGCAATATGTAAAGCTAGAGTAGTTTTACCTGAACTTTCAGGCCCATAAATTTCAATTACTCTTCCTCTTGGAACACCACCTATTCCTAAAGCTAAATCTAACCCAATAGACCCAGTTGATATAACCTCAACTTCTTCATTTGATTTAGCTCCTAGGAGCATTACAGCTCCTTTACCGAAAGCTTTCTCTATATCAGCCATAGCTTTTGATATTGCTGTGTTTTTTTCGCTACTAAGGTATGGAATATTTACCTCAGATAACCCATTATTCTTTACTACATCTTCTTTTTTAGCCATTAATTTTTCCCCCTTATTTTTGAATTTAATATCATGCTTATTTGCTCTTCTTCATTAATTTTTTTCTTTAGTTTTTCCCCAGAATAATAAAAGGTTTTATCTATTGGTTTACGTTTCTTTTTTTCTTCCCTTTCTAATATTTCTTTAAACTTTTTATTCATAAATCCTCAACCTCCCTAAAAATATTACTTAAACCCTTTTTTATTATTAATCCAATTGGCTAAATCAATAACCTTACGACTTTATTAAAAATTTTTCGCGCCGCCCCAGTGGCTACCGCCTTCCATCGATAGGAACCCAATCGACTCCAGTTGGTCTACTGATGAAGGAATATCTCTGTTCTGTTTATTACTCTTTATACAATATCCTCGTATATGATACTCGTTTATTAATAAAAAATATCCTTAGCTTTTTAAATATTGTTAATATATCCCTTAATTTATAAATAAATCTCTGAGGAATTCCCTTCGGGAATCCCTATAAATATTATATTTAGATGCTCAGAAAAAATATATAGGCTTAAGCCTTGCTTTTACTAACTTTATAGCTGTTTTAAAACTTGATTTTTTCACCAATCAGTGTAAATTTTACTTATATTGGTAATTTATTTTGTCATTTTTTATTATCTTTCTTTCAGTTTATTCTCTCGTTATTTCTGGAGTCTTTTGTCGTCTTTATAATGCTTTTAATCCCTTTATAAAGCTTATTAGATAGCTTTTACATTGCTTTAATACCTTCTACCTTTATTCGTATTTTTATTGAATTTCACCTGGAATATTTCATTAAAATACGAACATTATTTGTTTTAAGGTGGTGATCCTCGCCTATGTTTTATATCTTGAGTTTTACTTAAAATATAAATTTCACCTTTTTCTTCTTTAATATTTGTACTAGCTTCTAATTTTTCAAAATTGAATTTTAATTGTGTTCCGTTTGCTACCTTCTTTTCTTCTATAAGCTTTTCTAACTCTTCTTTTGTAACTCTTTTTGTTTCTTTTACTTCTTCTAAGTTTATTACTTTTCTTGATTTATAATATACTGTAAATCCATTTTTATTTTTTGTTAAAAAGCCTAACTTCTCTAAATTATTTAAGAAATTATAAGCACTTCTCTCACTTTTAAAAGCTAGATATTCTGCGATTTTAACTGTATCTAAGCTAATGAAAGCTCCATACTCGTTTCCTGAATAGGATTTTACTATTAACATTAATACCTTTCCTATTTTTTGTTTTAAAATATCAAAGGCTTTATCTATATAATCTATTGGTAATCTATAAATAGCATTTTCTCTCTTTATAATTACTCTATGTAATCCATCTTTCTTTTCTAATCTTCCACCAGTCTTTTTAACTAATTCTTTTAATGCTCTTTCATTTATTTTAGCTTCTTCTAAGCTGAAATACTTGTCTAAAAGATTACCTTTTTCTAATTCTAAATATAGTCTAAAATGACGCATTGCTCCCTTATTGTTATAAATAGATTCTATAATCTTTCTTGATATATATATGCTATTTATTGCCTTTCCACAAGACTTACAATTAAGCTTTAAACCTTCTTCTTCAAATAACATTTTTACCTTGTCACAAGAAAAGTTAGTATTGTTATTCAATATTGATTTATATTTGCTACAAACTGCTCTTAAGCTTTCATCATGTCTCCACTCTATAGCCTTTCTTTCTAATATTTCTAATATTTCCTTTTTACTATAATTTGCTTCTTTTAAGCCTAAAGCTATAGTAACTAAGAAATTATTTCTATTACCCTTTTCCATTAAAGGCATGTCTATTAAAGCCTTAACACATTCTTTATTGTATACTGAAGCTCCAGGTAAAGATAATACTTTCTTATTATTTTTTAATGCTTTTTCAATTTTCCTTTTAGAATTTTCATATAATTTAGTCATCTTAAAGGAAGTAATACTAGGTAACACTAATTTCCTTATGTCTCTTTGCTTTCTAGTTAGTTGAGCTCTAGTTTTCTGTCCTGTCATTAGCTCCATAAGCTCATTTACTGTAATATAATTTACATATCCACCATTGTAATAACTTCCTGGTGTTTTTATTAATCTATAGCTAGAATTAACTACACTTTCATCCACATATTTTAAACTTACATTTTCTTTTATGGTCCTATACATATCTGTATAAATTCTATGTATATGCTTTCCAGATTTTAAATTGAAAGTCTTAGGATTAACCATTACATAAATGGATTTTGAATTATTTATAATAATAACTATATCTTCTTCATTCACATCTAGTTCATAAATTAAATATTGAATATATTGAGCTGCTTCTAAAGCAACTTCATATTGTTCTTTTTTCTTTCTAGATTCAAATTCTAAAGTAAAGGGATAATATCTATCATCTAATTCTTCAGATCTTATATTTCTTTTTTCCTTGCTTAAATAAGTACAATGGCCTTGAAGACTAAAATGGCTTAACTCTTTATTCCATCTATTTTTAATAGGATAAGCTAATAATTTTTCTATATGTGTTTCATGTTTCTTTTCTGCTCTTTTTTGTGCAAAGGGTCCTTGAACTACTTCATGTATTCCAAAAACGCTTTTAAACACTCCATTTTTATTGGTATACTCGTATATAAACATTTGCTTAATAAAATTCCCTGTAATCTTCATGGCCATTACACCTCCTTTTAATCTAATAAAAAATTTCAATAAAAAAACTCCTAGGTACAAAATACCTAAGAGTACATATATCAAAACTTTATTTTTCTTAGTAATATATAAAATAATGAAATCACCAAATTTTATATATTGCTTTACAATTAATCTTATGCTATTATGATATTAACAATGATTAATTGCAAAAAAACAAGTTCTAACAGCTGTTCTTGGTAATGTCTCTACCACAGTTTCAGTATATAAAATTAAATGTTTTCCAGACATTTAATTTTATCGTTTGAACTTTTTTTTATTAGAAAACTTTATATTTTAATCAAATTATATATTTTATAATAATTTGATTGCCAGTAGCAGCGTTTTAAACGTTGCTACTTTTGTTTTCTAACAAAAATATATTATTTAATTTTCTTGTATTTATTTTACATTATTTTTATTAACTATACAATATTTATTTATATTTTATATTAAACAAAAACTCTTTTGAAACTAATCTGAACTTATGTTCGATTTTATTTTACAATATTTCCTTCTTTTGTGCAATAATAAAAATATATTTTATATGTATTTTTTATATGATAATCATTTTTTTATAAAAAAATTATAATATATATATATATATATTACCATATTTCTATATATATTTCTCATATGAAAGTAGTTAGTTTTCTGGTTGCTGCCTACTTTCTTTCTATAATTAATTATTTATTTATACTTATACTTTTTCCATCACTTATTACTTCTATTGATCCTATTTCATCAGTTCTCAATATTTTTATATTCTTATTTTTTAACCTATCTAATATCTTCTTTTCAGGATGTCCATAAGTATTTTCTTTTCCAACTGATATTACAGCTATTTCAGGATTCACTAGCTCTAAAAATTCTTCCGTTGTTGATGTTGTAGATCCATGATGCCCAACTTTTATCACATCTGATTTTAAGTTATACCCATTATTTATCACTTCTTTTTCTACTTCCTTTTCTGCATCACCTGTAAATAAAAATGAGTTTTCTCCATATGTTATTTTCATAATTGGAGAGTAATTATTTAACTCTTTATACTTATCTTTTCCTGGTGAAAAAACTTCTACATTTGTTCCTTCACCTAAGTCTATTTCCATTCCTGATTTTGCTTTTTTAATTTTCTTTTCTTTTTTAGCTGCAGATTTTAATACTGACTCAAAGGTTTTTGTTGTGTTTTTAACTTCTGGCATTATGATTTCTCCAACTTCAAAATTATCAATTACTTTATCAAGTCCTCCAATATGATCTTCGTGAGGGTGAGTTCCAATAACATAATCAAGCTTTTTTATTCCTTCATCTTTTATCATTTGAACTAATGTATCTTCAGTATCATTAGTTCCAGCATCTATTAACATATTTTTCCCGTTGACTTGAATCAATGCTGAATCACCTTGTCCCACATCAAAATAATCAATCTCTATTACTCCATTTATTTCTGTTGATACTACATTATTATTCTCTTTGCCATCTGTACACCCTATTAACGATACTATAAATAGACTCATTAATACTTTCAAAATTAACCCTTTTCTCATAATTCCTCCTATAATTTTCATATTTACTTTTTTAATAATATATATTTATATATGGGCTTTTCTTTGTAATAAAAATGGATAGGTTTTACTATACCTTTCCTATCCATTTTTATTACATAATGAATTAGAATGTTATTTTTAGGCTATAATTATAAAGTATTTTTACCTTTCCATTTAAATGGATAGGATTTACCATAGTTTCTCCTATCCATTTTATTCAATTTTTTCAATAATATTGATTTTTAATTTGAATTATAGTACAATTAAAATGAACATTTAAATTCTCCTGTTGTACCAAACAAATAGCTTGATTATTCTAGAAGTAGATTAGTTTGGTAAGTACCTTTTTTATTTATTTATTTTCTTTTATGTATATATACTTTACCTGAGAAAAGTAGTTTGATTTTTGTGGGGGCAATCTAACTAATTTTCTTTTTATTAAGCTTATTTTTTATTATTAATATTTTTTCTGAACATCTTTGCTCTATCAATATTACTTATATTAATTTTTACTTTTTCCTGATTTTTAATAATTTTTCTTTCATTGTTTTCTACTTTTCTTATCTTTTCTTCAGTTGATTTTCTTTCCTTCTTTATATTTATATCCTTAGATATTTTCTCATTTCTATTTGTGCTTTTATTTAAGATAATAGTGTTACTTTCATCAGCTTCTACATCTTCATTTCTACTTTCTATTATCACTTCCTCATTATTTTTTCTTATAGGTACATCTTTTATTATTTCTACATCATTATTTCTAGAGTTATCTTTTACTGATGTCTCAATAATATTGTTTTTTCCTCTATTTATGCTATCACTATTGATTTCTTTAGGCTCTACAGTTTCTATTTTTCTATTTAATGATATATCTTTATTTATTGGAATTTCTTTTTTATCAGTTTTTCTAAGGTTATTTTTTCTTATTTCTTCAATATTATTTTTATTTGAATTATTATTTTTTATATTTTTAGCTAAATCATTTATACTTGGTCTTTTAATATTTTCTACTTTCTCTTCAGTCTTTCTTTTTTCATTATGTTCTGCAGGAGCTTGATTTATATTTTGATCCATATGTTCTTCTTTATTTTGTCTTATATTTGGCCTTGTTTTTTGATCTGTAGTATAAGACTTTCCTTCTTGTCTATTTATATCTTGGGTTTGCCTTGATTGTGTTTTGCTTGTATTATCTCTTGTAGCTTTTTGTTTTGCTGCTGATTCTCTAGATTTTCTTTGTTCTTCCGCTTTAGCTTTATTATAATTTCTAATCCTATCTCCTACAGTTTCTCTATCAAAGTGTTCATCGTTAAAAGCTCTAACTTTATCTCCAAAAGTAGTGGCTTTTTTCCTTACTGCATCTTTTAAATCTTCAGCTTTTCCTTTAACTTTATCAGCTGCAGCTCCACCAGCATTTTTTAATCCATCAATACCTTTTTCCGTTGTTCTCATAGTATTACGCCATACTCCTGCACCTGATCTACTAACTTTACTTTGCAAGGACATTAATACTCTAAATATTTGCTTTCTTTGAAGTATAATGCCAATATATATTGCTGTTTGAACTAAAGTTATACCAAACCAACCATAAGTGCCTAAGTTCCCTAAATATGTTGCTATAAGCCCATCTATCTTTATAAGTAATCCTAAAAGGAAGGAAGTTAATACTATTCCTAATTGAGAGCCTAATATTTGATTCCACCAATTAGATATTAAGTTTACTCCTCCAAAGCTAGGTGACATTGATAATAAAAGTAAAAATGGAAAGGCTATTACAAATAATATAGTTAAAATTTGAAAGACAATTTGAACAAGAGCAATAACTATCATAACAAACATTTTGAATATATTTACTATTGATATAAGAAGTGCTGGAAGTATTCTCCCTGATCCTGCATTTTCTTTAAATAGTTCTGGATTTCCTTCGTTTAACTTATCTATATATTCTTGTCTTTCATTAGATTCTTTTTTTAAACTAAAAATTTTATTCACTATATCATCTTTGTTTTCAAGTGAATTATATTTTCCATCAAACTCAAGCTCTAACCAGGGTGTATGAACTAAACTGGCCCATAACTCTCCTGATATTTGGCCTATATTATTTTCCGTTGTTTCTCTATCACTTATTGCAACTATAGAATTTGCTCCTATACTCTTTGATAAGGTAGTCATTCCTGAAACTATATCTGCTGAATACTTAGTTGCCATTCCCATTATTGCAATAGTTAGTATTATATATCCTAATCTACTAAATAATTGTCCAATGTTATTTCTAAAAAAAGATATAGCAATATAAATTAATGCTATAGAAACTATTAAAATAAAATACTCATCAAAAACTGAGTTTTTTAATGATGTCATTATTGTATTTAGCACTTCTTTAAACATATCTGATATATCCATTGAAAAGGCTAAATTAAAAAGCATAATAAGCATATATGTTATTATAGTTAATCCATACCATAGCATATTAGCAAGCCAATTGCCATACTCATTAAAAGTTCCTTTTAATCCTGAGCTTACACTTTTAATATCTAAATAATAATTAGATCTAAAGGGACTTTCTAAGAATTTTCCATTTCCTACTAAATCTGTAAAGTTATTTGGCTCCCCTATAGCTTCAAAGATATCTGCACTTACTTCCCTTTCAAAAACCCTAAATACAACATAAACAAATACACATATTGCTACTAACTTAAATACTTTTTTCTTATTTAGGTTTGTATACTTTTTATATAAAAAATCAATCAAACTATCACCCCTTACGTTTGCGTATTATTCTGCACATTATCATATTGATCTAAGCTATAACTTTCTATCATAGAACAGAGCTTATTAGAATAATTAGGATCTGTTGCATATCCTGCTCTTAATAAAGCTTCTGCTTGTTCTTTATAATTTTTAGCATTAAATACTCCTGCTTGTTCATATCTAATATTTTCTTTTAAAAATTTTCCATGATCTAATATAGAATCTTCCCATCTATCGTACACTCTCCATCTTGCAACTACAGTTATATACTGACCATTTACAAATTCTTGAGTATTCATTTCTATAACAGGCCCTGTCCAGCTTATATCTGCCTTTATTCCAAATAAGTTGTTTCCTTGTACTGTTAGTCCTGATTTTCCCCAGGCCGACTCTATTATTCCTTGTGCTAAAGTTATAGAAGGAAGTACTCCATGCTCTTTATAGCTTTCTTGTGCTACTGGAGCCATAGCTTCTATAAAGGCTTTTTCACTTTCAGAAGGTACTACTGGACCTGCCTTTTTATTAGATGTTACATTAGTTCCAATAATAAGTATTGCTGATAACACAATAATTATTGGTATAAAAAAAGAAGCTATGAACATTGCTATACTAACTTTCTTCATAAACTTCATCTTTATTTTCTATTTCCTCATTCTCATCTTTTTTATCTTCTTTTGGAGTTGTATTAAATGCTTCTGTTATATCTCCGAAAACTGGATCAAACTTGAATTTACCAACTCTTCCATCTAAATCTTTAAATAAACACTCTCCGTTATCTAATTTTAATATCATGTTTATATTTTCTTCTGAAACATCTATCTTTAGATACTCACACATTCTTTTAGCTTCTTCTATTTCATCTGTTCTAAAACAAAACTTATAGGATATTGTGTTTTTTATTTGCTCTGATGGAATATCTAATACTGAATGCCCGTTGAATATACAACCTGTAAAAAGTGATCTTCCCATTCTTGTTAAAAAGTCATAAAGCTTAATTCCTTCAACTGAATTTTTTAATACCCAGGATTCATCAAATAAAACTATTTTAAAATTATTTCTTGGTGTTAATGCAAATTTCTTACCAAACTGAGCCATAATCATAAGTAGTACATTTGATAAATTTTCTTCATCAGTATAATCTTCTTTCTTAGTATTTAATCCTGGTATTTTTAAATTATCAATTTGAAGTATATTTATTCTATTATCAAATTTAATAGTTTCTTCTTTTCCTGTACCAAATATTAATTTTGACATACCAACTTCCTTATTAGCTCTTAATTTTCTTGCTAATCTTCTTGCTGCAGGAGATAGTTCATCTTCTTCTTTGTATTCTTCTAGTATTTCTATAAGTCTTGTCATAGATTTAAGTTCAGATTCTTTAATTTTAACTGAAGCTTCTTTTAAAACTATATATTCATCATCTTTAGGAACTAATTTATTAAGCTCTATTACTATGTTTACAGCTAATTCTATAGCTTCCTCAATACTATCTCTATAGATATTAAAGGGATCTAACATTCCAATATACTTTTCTTCTGCTGTTAATCTGACTATGCTTATAAGGCCGTCTAACCAAGGCAAATGCCTAATCCAATTGTTTCTTTCGCTTTTGGGATCAAAAATCAGTGCATATCCACCAAATATAACATGAAGAAGAACTATAAGATTAGCAGCAAAACTTTTTCCTGTTCCCAGATTCCCATAAAGAGTAGCTGATGCACTTTTATTTTCTAAGCAAGCTCTAGCCATATTTAAAAATACTTTTCTTGATACTATAGCAGTTTCACCCAAATAAAAGCCTTCTTCATCTCCTAGTTCCCTTCTAACCCCTATTCCAGTTCCTGCTATAGTTTTATAAGACATTATTCTAACGAAATCTTCAGTATATCTACTTGCTCCTGGTATAAATTCCATATATAACTTTAATTGATCTGCAACAGATCTTTGAATGCCAAAGTTTGAATCTTTATAAAAGGTCATAACATCACTTACATTATTCTCAAGAGTATCTTTGTTATCTGCAGAAATACAAAAAGATATGGTTGTCTTTGCTAATTTTTTTCTTGAATTAACTTCTATTTCCATATCTCTAACTTCATCTAAGGCTATATAGGTATCATCGCTGGCATTTAAATTAACTTCATTTGCATTATTAATTTCCGATTCAACCTTCTTTTTAGATCTATTAACAAAGTGTTTACTTTCCAAATTACTTAAGCTTTTTATAGTTATACAAGTTTCAATGGGAAAATTAAACTCTTGAGTAGTAAATATATACTCACTTCCTGGAAATCTTAAATCAGGCATCTCTGTTAGTGTTAAAAATGACTGATAACTATCTCCATCCTCCGTTGATATTTTTAAAGCTCTATCAATATTTGATATTTTACCTTCAAATAAACACTTAATATCTAAAGTTAATGGATCTATTTCAATATCATTTGTTTCTTCTCTTAAATTATAATTTGCCAAAGGAATAAAGCCTGTTTTAACAGCTTCTTTTTCAAGGCCTCTCTTATTAATTCTTCTATAAAGCCATTCCAAATCTTTATTTTTTAGAGCCTTTAAATTAACTCTTAATTCATTTTGCCTTATAAAAGCCCCAGAACGTTTTTTAAAAGCCTCTATTTTACTTTGCAGTATATTGTTATCCCTAACCCCTAAAAAATAATCTAGAGCCTTTTTAGGGCTATCTAATAGGTATTCAAAACATTGTCTTAATTTCTTTAACATATCATTCTCAGCTAAATCTTCAAATTTAACTAAAATTATAGTTCTATAGTCTATAGATTTTTCACTATATTCAATTTCATTTCCATTTTCATCTTTTGCTTTTTTGGTAATTTCTTTTTCCTTTAAATAATCGATTACGCCTTCACTATAGACTTCTGCTAGTTCAGCTAAGGGATCTTCTTTATTCATAACCTTATAATTTTTTCTTATAATCTTATCTACTTCTTGCTTTGTGGGTATTATAAGTATTTTAGCTTCAGTAGTTATATCTACTAAAAAGTTAGTTAAATTATCTAATACTCTTATTTTACTGTCTCTACTTTTATTTTCATAATCTACCCCTTTAATTTCAAAAGCTCCATAGCAACCATCTTCGGTAAATATTATATTATCATCATAATATTTAATTGGAAATTTAAACATCTCATCACTCCTTTTAATAAATTTGACTAATTTTCAAAATTTTTTTAAAATTTAATAGGAAAAACTTTTCATATTACCACTTAAAATGAAAAGGAGATGTGCTTTGATTTAAGCACATCTATTCCCCTTTTTAATGGAAAAACTTAATTTTACCTATCTTTTCAATTGGTTTAAACCTTTCATATTGAATTTTTTCTGTAAATCTGAAAGGAATATAAGATTTATAATATTTTATTAAACTCTTGCCATCCTTTTTATTTTCTTTAATTCTTCTTGTTATTAGGTATGGAATAATTCCAAACTTAATCATTCCTGGTATTGGTATTTTGGCAAATTGATCTATTAATAAAATACTTACTGATAAAGAAAAAAAACATATTGCTACTGATGGATTAATAGGGGCAGGAAGCTTTATACTTCCTATGCTGTACCAATTTTGCTCTACAGTGTGAACTTTATTATAGCTTCTTAAAATTATCTCTTCCAATTACCTCACCCCAAATATTTCAATAACCCAGTTACCGAAGTTTTCTAGCATAGTTGGATTTTTTACAAAAACTAATAATACTCCACCTATTACAATTGAAGCAATCATTTTAACTGTGTTATTTTTGTTATATGCTCTAGCTGCAGCTATAAGTGCAACTCCAATTACAACCCAAAATATCTGATCTAGAAACCACCTTGAAGCATTTTCAGCAACATTAGGTGCTGCAAATACTGGCGTTGCAATTCCAATAGATAAATAAAGTGTTATAAGTGCTGCTTTTATTTGCTGCTTTCTATTTGTAACCTTGTTTTTAATATTGTTTAATAAATTTCTCATTGTATTAATCCCTCCAAATCTTTTACTTTATGTTTAAAGTTCTAGTGTCCATACTTTCAATTAAATATTTATCACCTTCAAAAACTAAATCTAAATTAACTTTTTGCTTTAAATTTTTTCCTGAAGAAGTTATTTTATTTTCAACAATGGCTTTATACTTATTTGAGCCTAAGACAATAACCTTTATTGATTCTATTCCGTTGAAGCTATTATCAGATCTAACAGCTTTTATGCTTCCTGGTGTTTTCAAGAAATAATCTACTTGTGTTTGATCTTCTTGATAATAAGATTTTAAAAATTGATTTAAACTATCTTTTATTGCATTAGTTGTATCATTATTAGCTACTTCTTTTCCTAAATAACTATCTTTAAGTTTGTAATTTACTTTTTCAGGAGCTGCTACTAGTAAAGGTGCATCTTCAACAATCATATTCCCATTTTCATCAAAGTAAATTGGCACTTTTACATATACATCTCTCTGATTAATATCATATTGTCTTTTGGTTACATCCTGGATTTTATCTTGTTCTGGTTTTTCAGTTCTAAACTGAACTTTCGCATAAACAAATACATCTACTTGAGTTTCTGAATATCTTTCAACTGAGTAGGCCTTAACATAATCTGTTGTCATATAACCACTTCTATCTAAAGAGTTAATTATTTCTTTATCCATATATTTGCTTAATCTATTAGTGTAGTCTTCAGAATCTCCAAAAAATAAATTAAAGTATTCTTCTGTAAAATTTTCTGCAAAAGAAAAAGCCCTACTCTCTAATAAATTTTCCTTTGAGAGCTTGGCTTCAAAATTCTTTTGACTATCTAAGATAGAATTAATTGGATCAGGCCTTAAAACACTTATAGCACCTCTAATTATTAGAAATACTATTAATGCCCATAATGTAAATCTTGCGACCCTAATTCCTGTAGCACTTTTAAGTTTAACAGGCTTATCTAAGAATTTCTTCTTACTTTTATCCTTATTTTTTTCTTTTGTTTCTTTATCAATTTTTTCATTAGTGCCTTTTTTCTTAAAAAACATTTCATCACACTCCTTTTCTTAATATTAATCTATATAATAATCATCCATTTCATTTGAAATAGTTGATTTCTTAACTTCTGCTTTATTTTCCATGTCTCTTTTTTCAGATGTCCAGTTAATAATTCCACTTTCAAATTCATCCAGATTATCTTCGGCTAAAATATCATCTTCAATAATTTCATTCTCTTTTGTATTTCTTTTAAATTTAAATATCTTTATTTTATCTTTTAATTTTTCTATCAAAGTATTTAAATTAAAATTCTTTTGTTTTTTATTAACTTTTCTAGGATAAAGCTCTTCTCCATCATCGCATCCAACATCACCTCCAACAAGTAATCTATCACTTGGTACTTTCACTTTTCTTAAATCTTTATCATCATCAAAGAAATATCCTTGAAACTCTATCATTTCTCCTGCATTTTGATATATCATCCTTCCCTTTACCTTAGGTAATGAAGCTGCTGAAGGATCATCTAAAACAATCTCTGAAGCTTTTCCTGAAGGAACTCTTCCACAAATTCTTCCAGTAACATTACTTCTAATTTGACCATTAACAACATTAGCATCAGGACGTTGTATTCCAAATATCATGTGTATTCCTGTTGCTCTTGCAACTCTACCAAAGGATGATAATATACCAGTAATTTCATCTGCTATTTCTTTTTCTTCCTTAGGTACAGAATTAGGATCTATTACTTCTGCAAGTTCATCAATAACTAAAAGTACTCTATACATCTTCTTAGAGCTTTTTTGGTTATATTGATTTATATTTTTAGCTCCTACTTCTAATAAAGCCTTTTGTCTCAATTCATTTTCTTTAACTAAAGTTTTTAAAACTTCTAAAAGCTTCGGCCTATCAATAATGGTTTCTCCATATCTTTTGTATCCATCAGAATATTCCAGCCCCCCTTTGAAATCTACAAAAAAACATTTATGTCCACGTGCTAAAAACTGCCAAACAATAGATCTTATAGTTACAGATTTACCTGAGCCTGTTGCCCCTGCTACTAAAAAGTGAGGATCCACATCAAAGTCAACTACTATTTCTTCTACTTCATTTCTCCCTATGGAAACTAAGTTATCCTTTTCTTTTATAACATTGTCATTCCAATATAAAGTTACTTTTTTTCTTTCTTCTTCAGTTTTTTCTTCTCCAGTTCCTCCAGGCATAACTAAAACTCCTGGAACAGTTTTTAAAATAACTTCATCCTTTCTCTTACCTTGCTTTATCTCTTTAATTGATATATTTAAATTTGTTTCAATATCTTCTTTTTTCTTTTTCCACTCAGAAAATTTAACTAATCCTCTAAATTTATATATTTCATAACCTACATTATCTTTATATTTATATAAAAGCATAGGTGGTCTTCCATCTTGACCTACAATTCCTGCTGTTTCTAATGAAGCTGACAGCTTCTTATTGCCACCACTTCCTGAAATAATGTTTAAATATAAAATAAATGAAATAACAAAAAAGATTAAATAATCTAAAACAGCATTATTAATATTGGTTGTGTTATTTATTTTTAAGTTACTTATAATGCTGAAATTCTTAAACAAAGGAATTAATGGGATCAGAAAATTAATTAAAGATCCTAATAGAAGTTTTCTATTTCTAAGCTTTTTAGTACCATAAAAAATTCCTTTAGCAATACCAACTATAAAGTCTTTAATAATAATAAATAAACTTTTAATTAACTCTTCTATGTCTTTATCTAATCCATCCATCTACATCCCCCCACTCCAAATTCTAAATATCCAAATTGCAAGTTTTTTTAATTGTCTAATAAATCTTTTTAACTTTCTAATAAGTTTTTTTCCTTTGAAAAATACCCTTGATATTATTGAATAGGCTATACTTAAACCTATTACAGTTACAACAATAACAACTATTTGATCTGTCATTTAATTTCTCCTTTCTAAAAATTTATAAAAAAATAAAATCTAATAAAACTTAAATTCTATAATTTCTCAATATCCAATTAAAAATATTCTTCCTCTCATAAGCATTTATCATCCTTTCCCATTAAATAAATAAAAAAGAACTAAAGTTTAAAATATAAATTTAAACTTTAATTCTTTTGCTATATAAATATTTTTTAGAAGTTTCAAACTTTGAATGTCTTAATGCATCCTTGACTTCTTCTTCAATAATTTTTTCTTTTTCATCTTCATTAACTTCAACTAATTCTTTCATTAGTTCTTTTTTAACTAGCTTTGCATAAGCTCTTCTAAGATCATGACATTTGAATCCTAATTCTTGAGCTTTAGATTGCATCGTTCTTGTAGCATAGAATAGTCTTTCATCATTATCTTTATCTTGTAAAAAACTTTTTAATTTATTAGATAAATATTTATCTTCTAAACATTTAACTTCTCCATACTTACCACCTTTTCCATCTCTAACAGTTACAAATATATCATTATCTTTTATTTCTATATCTTCTTTTATAAGGGCTTCTACTTCAAAAACTCTTAATCCCGAAACAATCATTAATCTATAAGCCAATCTAAGCTTTTCATCTCTAATTCTATTTATTCTTCTTAATCTATCTTTTAACTCATAAGGCTCATAACTTTTATGTCTATTTTCACTTTTATTTTTTATAATTGATTTTAAATCATCTTCAGGAACAATATTTATATTTTTATTATTATCTTGAATTAATCTTATAGAGTTTATTACCTGGCTTAATTCAGTTTTATTTTTTATAGATTTTAAATTATTTAAAATATCATTATTTTTACTATCTCTATTGTTATAAAAAAATCTTTTAAAAGAACTTAAGTAACATCTTTTTGTATTATCTCTAAGTTTCTTTTTATTTAATTCATTTTCTAAAATATTAATATATTCTTTATCCATATCACCAAAAATCCTTTAATATATTTATACAACTAATGATATTTCATAATAAAAAAATTTTCTACTCCTTTAATTCAATCAATTTATTATTTTCTTCACTATTCTTCTGAAAAATAAAATTGTTCTACTCTACTATTTTCCTTAGTAAAAAATGATAACAATAGTTTCACTATTGCTATCATTTCATATGAATAACTTACTCCGTAAGAAATTCATATGATGGCATATATGTACATATCCATACATCCCATATTCGTTGTAATATTCCATTCATTCATAGTCTACTAAAGTATCCTATTCATTCATTACATATTACTTCCTCATATGGTATATATGTATATATACATATATACCACATTATACGTATGGGTACTAAATACATTTAAAGCTATTATTTATAGCATCTATATTGTGGGAACAATAAAAATTATTAAAATTCAAAGTTCCCACCTATGTTCCCACACGTGTTCCCACATTCATTATTATGTTTTTTATAGTTTTATATGGCTCTTTTTCAATAACAATCTTTCTAAATGTTTTATCACCAATTCTAATCTTTTTAGTAAATCTGCTACGGTCATTATCACAAGAGATCCAACCTAAACTACGCCAAATTTTCATTTTTTCTTGTGGTAACATAAAATCTTTTTTTGATAATAACTCAAAAAAAATTTCTCTATCTACATAAATTTTATCATTATGATTTATTATTTTTTCTTTTAGTTTTACCATTAAAACTTCAACTATTAATACATAATCTTTAGTTAAATTATTTAATAATTCAAAATCCATTTTTCAGCCTTCTTTCTATTATGTTTATATAAATTATAAAGCATTTTTGAATAAAAAAATAAGCTAAAAAATGTTTATAATTTTAATTTTGTAGCTTATCATATTCATCTGCTTTTTTAAATTTTTCTTCTAAAATTTCTTGGTTTTCATTAAATACTTCAAGATGTTTTTCTGCCAACCAATCCTTATATTCTATTCCTTTTTCCTTTAAAATAATTTCAATAATTTTCTTTGAAATCCCTTTATTATTTTCTTTTTTACCAGCCATTATAATAGCTCCTTTCTTAAAATATTTTTATACTTATAATTTAATTATTAATTGCTACTAACAATTCATAATCTTTAATTTCTGTATCATATACTGCATATCTTTTGAAACTATTGCATCCACTTTTGTTTACTCCTTTATTTACAAGTAATTTAACACCTACACTTTGATTTTTCAGTTTGTATTTTTATCTTTTTAGTATCATCTAAATAAAACTCTCCAGGATTCAATTCCTTATTTGAACGTTCTAATTTTCCTTCTAATCTAACCCCAAACATCTCTTTATATTTATATATGCTATATTGAAAATCTCTTTCTAAAAAAGACTCTGGATATAAAACAGATAATACATTTACTTTAGTAACTCTTCCAAATTCTAAAATGTTATATAACATTTCCATAATGTCATTGCTTCTTATCATTGTATTTTCTAAACAACCATCATCTATTACTATAACTATTCTCGATAGATCTTCTTTATATCTTCTTTCCTCAATTCTCTCATTAATTTCACTTAAAATATTAATATATTGATTTTTATTTAATGCTCTTCTTTTAATTTCTATATCTTTATATATAAAGCTGGTCTCACATCTACTTAATACATATACTTCTGCTTTTTCATCATTTTTAAGAATTTGCTCCACTAAATTTTCCATTAAATTAGTTTTTCCATGACCATACACTGCTGATAAAGAAATATGTGATACTTCATTCAAATCAACCACTATTTCTTTATCATTGAACTTTCCTAAAACTATTAATTCTTTTTTCATTTTACATCCCATCCTTATCTTTAATCTAATTCTTTTTCTTCTATAAATTGCTTAATAATGTTATATATTAATATACTTGGTGTCCTACAATCTCTTACATAATCAGAGACAAATATTTCATAAAACTTTATATATTCCTCATCTGTTAAATATATAGTAACTCGTCTTGTTCTTGGTTCATTAGCAGTCCCATAAATAATCTTACTTTTATCTAAAACTGGATTATCAATCCAATCTTTGATAATAAAACTTGCTATTTTAGCAAACTTTACACTATATTTATGAAGCCCTTCTCTAACTATATATCTTTCTAACTTGATTCTCATATCTTCATTTATTCTTACTGCTTCCTTATGCATCTTTTCTCTCTCCTAAAGCTTAATTTTCTTTAGCTTATTACTTATCTTATGCTTCATATGAATTTCTTTTGATAAAACTTTTACTATTAACCAATTGTTTGGATTTAGTCTATTTTTTCTAATAATCTCTTTCTGTTTTCTTGTTGGATTTTTCCCTTTCATACCTTAACTCCTCCTTTTAAACTTAAAATAACATTAATAAAATAAATACTAATACTTACTTTATTAATACTATTTAATAAGATTTATTTAATTTTAAATCCTTATAAAATCTAATTAATTTATTATAAAAAGGTGTTCTTTTTGAACACCTTTTTATAACTTAAAATATATCTAAAACATTATTTTTTGTTTTGTAACTATACCATTAACAACTAATCTTTCAATAGTCCCTTCAACTCCATTACAAGTAACTAAGCTAAATACTTTTCCACTAGATAAATCTTTATTTTTAGTATAGTAATTACTATTTACATTTTTATTTTCTAAAACTTCTACAAGATCACTTCCTGGATTATTACTAAAAAAACTATCATATATATCACAAATAAAAATAGAAAATATATCACATTCCATAGTCTTATTTTCTGTGTATATATAGAACTTTTCGTGCTGCTCCATATATTCTTTGTTTAAAAATTTCCTAAGTTCTCCAAACATCTGAAACTCTCTCATATTATGTCCATAAATCTTTATATGATCTTCTGATAAGTCTTTCTTTGCATCACTAAATAAAGATCCTAAAGGATTATAATTTCCTTCTAAATCCTTATATAAATATTCTTCATTTGTATCTCCTATAAGTATTGGATAATCTACAGTTGTCCCTGGAATATAGATCCACGCCACTATATCTTTATTTTCATTTTTTAACTTATGAAAATCTATTTTTCTATTTAATGGATTATTTTCATCTTCAGTTACTACTACTTCTCTAATGGCTTTATTCTTCTCTTTAGTATCTATGGAATATTTAGCTTCATTAAAGGCTAAATAAAGAAATACTATAGTAGCTAGTAAAAAGATTATCCCCACTATAACACTAATTCCCTTTCTCATAAGCCATCCTATTTTTCTTCTATTTTTTTCTTAGTCTTATTTTTAATAAGAAATGATACTGATGCAAGTAAAGCACATCCTGCAGCTAAACCTAAATAAATATTTGTTTTATTATTATAGCTTGTATCAGGAACTCCTGGAATTTTTACTTCAGGAATTGGTGAATGTTTTGGTATTGCATTAACATCATAGATCATATTGTTATCTACCTCACTCCAAGTTGGAATTGAAATTAAAAAAGGTGTTATATTCTCGTAATTTGCTATATCTACAGCATTTACTAAATATACACCAACTTCTAAATTTTCTATTTTCCCTTTACCACTTTCATCTGTAGTTAAAATATTTTCATTAACTTTTGATAATTTAGCTAGTTTATTTGCAGCTGATTCTAGATCATTAGCCTTTGTTATTACATTTAAATCTAAATCTGATGAGCTGTAATCTCCCGTTAATTTATACTCTCCATCTATTACATCTGCTACTTTATTTACAGAGAGCTTCACATTGCTTTTATCTTTTGCTTTTTCTGCATCTTCAAGTTCTATTGAAATACTTCCCTTATATTCTTTATCTACATCCTTAAGTATTTCTTTAATTGGAACTAAAGTATCTTTATCTTCTGTTTCTTTTTCTATTATAATAGAATTGTTTTTTAAATTACTTTTGTTATTAACTTCAGCATTTGCTGCTATTGATAAAGATGATGTTATTAAAACAGTTGCAATTAAACATTTAAGTCCTAACTTCATTTATATTTTCTCCTTTCTTTTATCTTTAAAATAATCACTATCCCTAAAAATACAAAAGGTAATATAGTAAAGGTCATTTCTCTTGTAGACATAGCTTTCTTTTCTATATTTGAATATTCTTCTACCTCATAAGCTACCCTTTCTCCAGTAACTATTAGCCTATGTGTATTAAGTCCATAAGGGGTACAAGTTATTAATGAAACTAAATCTTTTCCCTCCTCAATTTTTAATGATTCTATATCTTCAGGATCTATAATTTTAATATCTCTTACTTTATAAGCTAAGGTTTCATTTTGTATTCTAATAAAGAATAAATCACCTACTACTAATTCATCTAGGCTAGTGAAGAGCTTAGATGTTGGTAGCCCTGTGTGAGCACTTAACAGACTTCTTGTATTAGCACCTCCTATAGGAAGGCTACTTCCTTCTACGTGGCCTGCTCCTTGAGTTAATACTTCTTCACTAGTTCCATGATAAATAGGCAAATTAACGCTTATTTTAGGTATTTCTATGCTACCCATTATTCCATCACCTATATTAAGAATATTTTTATATTCTTGTAATATAGATAAATTTGTTTTATTACCTAAAATATTGTTATAATTATATAAGGTATTGTTATATTCTTCAGCTTTAACTAGATCTTCCGTTAAAGCTGAATACTCTATTTTATTAATAGAATCTTTATAGGTGGCTATTGCACTTCTTTGATAATAGCCACCTATAAAACTGCTTACTATAGGATATAAGCATATTAAAAATCCTATTATAAATAACAGATTTATAACATATACCTTTTTTAATACTTTTCTATCCTTCATATAAATACCTAAATATTAGGCCTTAGATTCTTTAGATTTTTTTCTACTATGGCATATTGCAAATATCATTAAACCACTTCCTACTGCTACTAAAGCTATTGTAGCTACAGATCCTGTTACAGGAAGCTTACTTCCAACTTTATTTACAACAGTTAAATTAATAGATCCTTCTTCAATATCTGTATCTAAGTCTAAATTTTGAGTTCCAAGTACGCCTGCCCAAAACTCTTTAACTACTGCTGTAGATTCTAAAGTTTTTAAAGTTTTATCTGTGGCTCCATCACCTTTAATATAGTCATTTCTAGCCTCTGTAAAAGTAGGAACTACAGTAATTTCTATTGGATCTAATAATCTTCTATATCCTGGAGGGGCATCAGTTTCACTTAAATAATAAGTACCACCATCTAAACCAATTATATTGAATATACCATTAGCATCAGACACCATTTCTACTGCATCTTGAGGAGCTGTTCCACCTGTATGATCAGTACCACCTATTAAATCTCTATTAATTACAATATATCCATTTGGGCCTTGTTTTACATATACTTCATTAGTGCAATCAGCATCTGAATAAAGTCTGAATTTAGCTCCTTCTAATTTAGCATCATAATTATTAATTTTTAACCCATTTATTTTATAAGTAAAACATACAACAGTATCCCAAGGAGTCTCACCTTTCTTACCTGCACCATTTCCATCAGCATCGTTTGAGAAAACAAGCTTTACTTGATTTTCAAAACCTGGTCTACCAGTTTTTAAAGCTGCCTTATCATTTAAAGTTGCATCATATCTTAAAACTACTTTTTGTCCATATACATTTTCATTTAAAGCATTTTTGTTATTAAACTCCCTGTCTACTATTGCTTTAATATCTTGTATTTCCACATTGAAAGTATCTCCATTACCTGGATTTTCAGTAGTTACAAATTCATTAGGTTGAAGTGTATATGTTTTTTCTTGTCCATTAATTTCACCAATGATATCTATATTTACAGTATCCTTCTTGAAAGTTAGAGCTTCATTCATTACATCTCTCCAAGCATAGTAATAAGTATCATAACCATTCATATTACTAATGTTAGATTCAAACTTATATGGTATTGTCTGTCCGATTTCATAATCTCCTATGTCATTCCAGCCTTCATTCCCTATTTGGTCTTTATTATCGTCTTCTAAAATCTTCTTGATTATTGAAGGATAATCTGATTTTATATTAGCTTCTGCTGTAGGGTTAGCTGTATTTACAATGCAAAGAGATGCTGCTGAATGACTTCCAGTAACATCAGTAGCTTCGTCAATAATGTAATAGCCCCATTCTAATCCTTCTAGAGAAATACTATTGTCTGCCTTTGTATCAACTACTTCAACAATATCAGGATTTATATTTAATTCTTCTATCTTGTTTCTTAACTCTTCAATAAAATATCTATAATCACTATATGATCCTTCTAGTTTCTGAGTTGCTTGAGCTCCTTCAACTTTGTTATTATTTAAAGTTTGAATATAATCAATTATTTCATACTCTTTTACTTGATCTGCTGCTTTACCTATTTTAGGTCCAACTACAGCTTTTAAAGCATCTGCATATTCAGGATTCATTGTATAATTTATAGATTCATTATTCTTTGAATTCTCTGCAGCAAAGAGCTTGTATACATTAAACCTTTTGCCAGCTAGAGTCTGTCCCTGATTTCCGTTGATTGTAATGGATGCTGTTCCAGCACCAAAATTAACAACACCACCTTGAGTTATACTAGCTGTAATTGCTCTTATTGTTGCTCCTGGATTCGTATCTGCATGAACTATATATGGAGCTACTTGAGAAGAAATAACTCCAACTGCTAAAGCATAAGCACAAAGTACTTTAACTATTTTTCTTTTCATCTATATTTAATCTCCTTTTTTAATTAATTTTCTATCTAAATACACATAAGAAAGCATTAAAAAAGATCCTATTAATAATAATGGGATCATTGCACCTGAGCCAGTTTCAGGTAGTTTTATTCCTACTTCATTTACTACTGTCATACCAGCTACTCTATTGTCTTTATCTCCGTCGATAATAACGCTACCATCTTGAGAAGTAGCAGTATGCTCTACACCATTTATAAATAAACTAAATTTATCTTGTATTGGAGTAGATGTTGCATATATTTCAGTTATTATTTCGCTTCCATCTTGATTTAAAGGTGTTGGATATCCTTCTGGAGCCTTAGTTTCTTTGTAATAATATTTAGTACCTGGAACTAAATCTGTAAATGTTGCACTACCTTGAGCATCTGTTGTAACTGTTTGTATTGCATTAGTTGCCCCTGCATCAGAATATAAAGTAAACTCAGCCCCTTCTAATAAAGCACCATGATTATTTACCTTAGTTATCTTAAAACTATAATTCTTAGGTAAATTTCCTACTGCTAAATATCCATCACGATTTCTATCTTCATAGTACATATTTACTGCAGAATTTGTTCTAGATACAACAACATTGTCGTTGGTAACCTCGAATACAAATTCACTATCATTAAGGATATAGCCTGAAATAGTATCAATTTCAACTAATTTATGAATACCTCTCTTCAATGCCTTTAAGACTATTTCACAGTTAGCATCAGTAACTAATTCATTTTCTGTACCATCTGGATTTGTATGCTTAAACTTTACTCCTGGTAAAGGAATACCTGTATTTAACTGATCTTTCTTTAAACGAAGTTCAACATCATCATTTTCAATTACTAAACCTACTACCCTATCATGTTTATCTCCTTCTACTAAAACATTTCCATTGGAAGTAGTATGTTTACCACCATCAACAGAGTATTCAAAGAAGTCTTGAATTGGAGTAGAATCTATATAGATTTCTCTAGGCTCTGATAATATTTCTCTATATCCATCTGGAGTTTTAGTTTCCTTTAAATAATATCTAGTACCTGGAACTAAGTTTTCAAATATTGCTTCACCTTGCTCATTAGTAACTTTAGTTGCTACTGGGTTTTGTAAAGCTCTATCGTAATATAAAGTAAACTCAGCTCCTGGTAAATTAGCTCTAGTTTCATTGTCAACTTTTATTACCTTGAATTTATAGTCCCTAACCATGTTAGATACTGTTAAATGACCATTACCATTATTCTCAGAATAAACCATATCTTTACCATTGATATCAGTCTTAACTTCTATCCTATTATCTTGAGTAACTTCAAAGATAAACTCATTAGAATTTAATATATAACCTTGTGGTGCTTCTATCTCTTCAACCTTATGAAGTCCTCTAGTTACTCCATAAATATTTATATAGCCATCAGCACCTGTTACCAACTCTTCTGTACTACCATCTGGTTTTGTATGCCTAAATTTAGTTCCTGGTAAAGGAATATCTGAGTATTTCTGTACTTTCTTTATTTGAAAATCTAGGCTATCTTCTTGAATTGTTGGTACTTGGTAAACCGTTGTTCCTGTAGCACCTGTTCCTGGTTTAATATTTCTAACTATAACTTCTGGATTTATTTTATACCCATCTGGTGCTTTAGTTTCTAGCATTGTTAGAGTACCCATAGGTAATGTTGGTGTCCCATTGACATTTTTATAAAACTCATCCCCTGATACCTTATAGTTATCAGCTAACCTAAGATAACCATCAGTATCTGTACTTAAAACCCAAGTTCTAGTCGCTTGAACACCCTGACTAGCTGGATCAATCCCATCTGCATATTGCCCTGCATAAAACTTAAAAGTAAACTCAGCACCTGCTAAATTAGGATTCGCCTGACCAGTTCTAGAATCTACTTTCTGAATAAGTAAAGCAACTGGGTCATCTATAGGGTTATCATAAACATCTACATTCTTTGTCTTATTTACTTCTACATCAACCTCGTAAACTTGAGTATTTATATGAAACCCTTTAGGGGCTTTTATTTCTTTGATATAGTATCTTCTAGCATCTAATTCAACTTCTTGAGAATTTCCATCATCTCCAGTTACTAAAGTTGCTACTAAACTAGTACACCCTGCATCAGAATATACCCCATATTCTGCGTTTCTTGTTTCATAGTAATTGTTATTTTTAGATACATCTAAGTTAGCTGTTCCTTTGAAGATTTTTAATTTACCCTTCTTAGGAATCTGATGTATCTCAGAAAAAGCTAAATCTTGATACCAAGATCCATTTAGAGTTGCTACATAAGCTTTAAACTCAGCTGGAGGTTCAGCTAAATTTCTAACCTGATTTAATAACCTTTTTCCTAGATTATAACCATCTCCATGTCTATATTCAGACATTGCCATAGATGTAGCTGCCCTTAAACCATTAGCATCCCAACCTGATACTTGTCCTGGCCCTTGAAAACCGTAGTATAGTATTTTTCTTATAATAGAATCTGTTTCCTCTCTAACTCCAGTTATCACTACCCCTGATCCTGGTGGAGTTTTTGAATGGTCCATACAGAAAGCCATTTTCCCATTAATATTAAACTTTTCTGTTCTCCCCATAAATACTCCATTTTCGTAGTACACTATATTATCCTGTTCATTTGTAACAGTCATACCCGCCGAAACAGAGTTAGCAGAGAAATAATTTAAACTTCTAGCTCTTCTAACATGTGCTTCATTATTAGATGAATTAGTATTTTCACCTATAGATTCTTTAATTTTATCTGCTATAAATATATTTGCAGAATTCTCAGTACCTTCTAGTGCAGAGTCTTTTTTAGAAATTTTAACTAAAGCTATTTTATCTCCAATACTTGCATCATCTATAAGGCTATCTAGTTCATTATCTAAGTAAAAATAGTCTTCATCTACCTTATCTTTAAGATTGTACTTATCGGTAAGCTCCTTTCTAAAGTTTAAAGCTTCTTCAGAATCATAAATACCATTAAGATATTCATTAACAATTCTATCTACTTTATCATTTGTAACAGTATCTGCTCTAGCTAAATCACCTGGAAAAATTGATAATGATAAAATAATTGCTAGAAATAGTCCTAAGAACGTTCTAGCTTTTTTCATAAGAATACCTCCTTTTTAATTATTATATCTTGCTAAAAATAGCAAAATAAAAGAGACATCTTATAATAGATATCTCTTTTACTTTACTATTTAATTATTCATTAGCTCCACATTCTTTACACTTTCTACCTACCACTTTAGTTTCAGTCCAAGCTGGTTTATCAACTATCCATCTTTTCTCAATTACGGCTGGTATAACTTCTTTTTTTGTACCTGTTTGAACTTCAATATACTTTGTTGTAAACCCACTACATTTCATATTACCTGCTAACATTTGAGATTTAAAATGATTATCAATATTTCCTGTTATATCTTCCCCACAACCATTGCAAATTTCACGTGCTTTTCTTTCATATACTGGCACTTCCTTAACTTGTTCAGGGGTAATAACTACTTCTTGCCAGTGACCTTCTTCAGCATGTACAATCTCCTCAGTTACATCTACCCAAGTATGAGTATGCTTCTTAACTGTCTCAGATGGTTTTTCAGAAGGTTTACTTGCTTCTGAACTTCCTGATGAAGAACTGCTAGAGCTACTTGATCCTCCTGAAGAAGTAGTCTTAGATGAAGAACTTGAATTTGTTGAAGCTTCTTCTTTCTTATCATCAGTAGAAGTTGTTGTTTCTTCTTTTTTAACTTCTTCATTTTTTTCAGAGTTTAACTTACTAGCTACTTCTTTCTTAATATTTGCTACTTCTTTCTCAGCTTCTGAATATTTATCATTTTCTATCATATTTTCTATATTCTTTATATTTTCTTCTATAGCTTTCTTTTCTTCTTCCGATAGTTTGGACAAGTCTACTTTTTTTAAATCTTCTATTTCTTTTTTAGCTTCTTCTTTGCTTTTATTATTTTCTACTTTTACAATTTTATCTACCTTAGTGCTTTCTTTTGTATTCTTATTATTTATCATGAAAATAGTAGATCCAACTACTACTATTCCACATATGGCCAGAGCTGATATAGCTTGTACCTTTCTACTTTTTAACAACTCTTTAATTTTATCAAAATTCATAAGAAACACCCCTTATTTATATATTCTTGGTAGATCCCAAGTTGCAATTTCTTTACAATCATTTGTCAAGACTAAGTCTTTTCCCCTTATTCTATATGCACTTTTTACTGAAGAAAAAAGAGCTTCATCACCTATGTAGCCATTAACTTCTAATCTTGTTAATTTTAATATGTCTCTATTATACTTTTCTTTTTCTCTCTCTAACAATAATTTTTCTCTATTCTTTTTATGTATTTTCTCATAAATTTCTTTAAATTTACTAAATCCAATTTTTCTCTTTAGGTTTCTTATTATGTTATAAACTTCATCTCTAAAGTATCCATACTTATCTTCAATTTCTCTTGCTGTATATCCATCTAAATAAGACTTTATTATTTCGTTTTTATTATAAACTCTTTTATATCTAACTTTCTTTTTATTATCGTTTAGAACTTCTATACTAACTCCTAATAACTTAAATCTATTTAATTCTTCTTCCTGTTTTTCATCTCTTATTTCTTTAAGTTTTCTTCTTATAGTTCTTTCGCTACAATTGCAAATATGAGAAATTTCCGTAATCTCATATCCTGCTATATACAGATCATAGACTTGTTCTTTTCGCACCATAACTGAAAACCTCCTAAA
>NZ_JBNPON010000024.1:0-43333 GCF_050315195.1 Clostridium sp. SGI.024
AGAGAAGTGTATAAACACTTCTCTTTTTAATTATAATTTTATTAAATAATTACATATTTGTTGAATTAGTTATAAGTAAAATGGTATAATTTATAAGTGGAATTATATAGATACGAATAATTTAAATATGAGCATAAAAAATATATAGGTGGAAGGAAAATTACTATGGGATTTTTGGAAAAGATATTTGGAACATATAGTGAAAGAGAAGTTAGGAAGTTAGAAAAAATCGCAGATAAAATAGAAGAATTAGATGAAGCTATGCAAAAGCTATCAGATGATGAGCTTAGAGCTAAGACAGATGAATTTAAAAATAGGCTAAAAAATGGTGAAACATTAGATGATATATTACCAGAAGCATTTGCAGTTTGTAGAGAAGCAGCATGGAGAACTCTAGGAATGAAACATTACAGAGTTCAACTTATTGGAGGTATGGTTCTTCATCAAGGTAGAATTGCAGAAATGAAAACTGGAGAAGGTAAAACTTTAGTTGCTACACTTCCATTATATTTAAATGCATTATCAGGTGAAGGAGTTCACCTAGTAACAGTTAATGACTACTTAGCTACAAGAGACGTTGAGTGGATGGGAAACTTATATCATTTTCTTGGATTAACCACAGGTTGTATAGTTCATGGATTAAATTCTGATGAAAGAAGAGCTGCTTATGCAGCAGATATAACTTATGGAACTAATAATGAGTTTGGTTTCGATTACTTAAGAGATAATATGGTAATCTATAAAGAAGAAAGAGTTCAAAGAAAATTAAACTTTGCAGTTGTAGACGAAGTTGACTCTATTCTTATAGATGAAGCTAGAACACCTCTTATAATTTCAGGAGCAGGAGATAAATCAACAAAATTCTATAATGTAGCAGATAATTTTGTTAAACAATTATTAGCAGATACAGATTATACTATAGATGAAAAAGCTAATTCTGTAATGTTAACTGATTCTGGTGTAGCTAAGGCTGAAAAATCTTTTGGAATAGATAACTATGCAGATGCAGAGCATTTAGAATTGCAACATTATATTACTCAAGCATTAAAAGCTAACTATGGAATGAAGAGAGACAAAGACTACATGGTGAAGGATGATCAAGTAATAATAGTTGATGAATTCACAGGTAGACTTATGGAAGGAAGAAGATACTCAGATGGTCTTCACCAAGCTATAGAAGCTAAAGAAGGAGTTAAGATTGAAAGAGAATCTAAGACTTTAGCAACAATTACATTCCAAAATTACTTTAGAATGTATAAAAAGCTATCAGGTATGACAGGTACTGCTTTAACAGAAGAAAATGAATTTAGAGAAATATATTCTTTAGATGTTATAGTTGTTCCTACTAATAAAGACGTGGCAAGAATAGATAAAAGTGATTTAATATATAAGAACACTAAGGGAAAATATAATGCCATAATAGAAGATATAATCGAATGTAATAAGAAAGGTCAACCAGTACTAGTTGGTACAGTAAGTATAGAAAAGTCAGAATATCTATCCTCATTATTAAAGAAAAGAGGAATAAAGCACCAAGTATTAAATGCTAAATACCATGAGCAAGAAGCTGAAATTATATCTCATGCTGGAGAGTTAGGAAGCGTTACAATAGCTACTAACATGGCTGGTAGAGGTACAGATATTAAGTTAGGTGAAGGCGTTAAAGAAGTTGGTGGATTAAAGATAATAGGTACTGAAAGACATGAATCTAGAAGAATAGATAACCAATTAAGAGGTAGATCTGGACGTCAAGGAGATCCAGGTGAATCAGTATTCTATATTTCTCTTGAAGATGATTTAATGAGAATATTCGGATCAGAAAGAATTCAAGGCTTAATGGATAAGTTAGGTTTAGAAGATGATGAAGCTATTGATCATAAGATGGTAAGTAAGGCTTTAGAAAATGCTCAAAAGAAGGTTGAAGGTAATAACTTCGATATAAGAAAGAGCCTTATAGGATATGACGATGTTATGAATATGCAAAGAGAAATTATTTATAAACAAAGATCAGAAGTTCTTGAAGGTAAGGATTTAAGAGATCAAATAAATCAAATGATCAAAGATATAGTAACAGATGCAGTTAAGGGGCATTTAGATAATATAACTGATAGTCTTGATGTGGAAATAGGAAAATTAATTCAATACTTAGAAGATATATGTTTACCACACAAGCTTGTTAAAGTTGAAGATTTAATTGATTTATCTAATGATGAGATTATAGAAAAGTTATTAGATATATTAACAAAAATATATCATAAAAAAGAAGAAGAATTTGGAGAAGAACACTTTAGAGAAGTTGAAAGAGTTATACTACTAAGAGTAGTTGACCAAAAGTGGATGGATCATATTGATAATATGGATCATTTAAAACAAGGTATTGGACTTAGAGCATATAAGCAAATGGATCCAATTCAAGCATACCAAATGGAAGGTAGTGCTATGTTTGAAGAGATGATAGAAGGAATAAAATTAGATACTGTCAAATTCCTATATCATATTCAAATTCAAAAACCTGTTGAAAGAGAAAGAGTAGCAGAAGAAACTTCAGCAAGCCATGGTGGAGATGAAGGAGATACTAAGAAACAACCTGTAAGAAATGAAAATAAGGTTGGAAGAAATGATCTTTGTCCATGTGGTAGTGGAAAGAAATATAAAAACTGTTGTGGAAGAGAAGCATAGGATGCTATCGCATAATGAAAAATTAAGAATGAAGAATTAAAAATTTAGGAAGTAATTTGTTCCAAATTACGAAAAATTAAGGGGCTGTTTCATTAAAAAGAAATATCACAATATATTTATTTTAAATTTTTAAATAAATATATTGTATATAAATTTCTTAGTGCGACAGCCCCTGTTTATGAATGTAAAATGAATAATTAAAAATGTAAAATTAAATAAATATATTATAAGTAATTTGGAACAAATTACATCAATAATTTTACATTTTACATTCTACATTATTAATTTAAAAAAGGTTGTGATATTATGTTAATTAAGTTAGAAACAGAACTAGCTAAGCTTAATGATATTAAAAAATTTATAGAAGAATTGAGGGTTTCTCTTTGACAAGGAAGCCTTAGAAAAGCAATTACAAGAATTAGACTTAAAAATGCAAGAGTCAGGATTTTGGGAAGACATAAAAAGGGCAGAAGAAGTAACTAAAGAAAGTAAGAGAATTAAAGATAAAATAGATAAATTCGATTCTTTAGTTACAAGAGTTGAAGATGTAGAAATATTAGCTGAATTAATAGAAGAAGATGATGAAGATTCTATTAATGAAGTTATTAGTGAAATTAGAAGTATAGAAAAAGATGTTGAAGAATATAGAATAAAACTTTTATTATCTGGTGAATATGATAGAAATGATGCAATACTAACATTACATGCAGGTGTAGGCGGTAGTGATGCAAATGATTGGACTGAAATGTTATTAAGAATGTACACTAGATGGTGTGAGAAAAAAGGCTTTAAAGTTGAGACTATAGATTACTTAGAAGGTGATGAAGCAGGAATAAAAAGTGTTACTTTAAATGTTAAAGGAGAATTTGCATATGGCTACTTAAAAGCAGAGAAGGGAGTTCATAGACTTGTAAGGATATCTCCTTTTAATGCAAATGGTAAAAGGCAAACTTCCTTTGCTTCTGTAGAAGTATTACCTGAACTTACAAAGGATCAAGATATTGAAATAAGAAGTGAAGACTTAAAAATTGATACTTATAGAGCAAGTGGAGCAGGTGGACAGCACGTTAATAAAACTGAATCTGCTATTAGAATAACTCATTTACCAACTGGAATAGTAGTACAGTGCCAAAGTGAGAGAAGTCAATTTTCAAACAAAGATACAGCTATGTCTATGCTAAAATCCAAACTAATTGATTTAAAAGAAAGAGCTCATAAGGAGAAAATTGAAGACTTAACCGGTGATCTTAAGGATATGGGATGGGGAAGTCAAATAAGATCTTATGTATTCCATCCATATAATATGGTAAAGGATCATAGAACTGGAGAAGAAACTGCTAATTTAAATGCTGTAATGAATGGAGAAATAGATAACTTTATTACTGCATATTTAAAAAATAATAAATAGATATATTATTAATTTTGATTCTTTATCTTATAAAGCATGATGCTACTGAAGGATTTTAAGTTGTTATAGAAATATAAAAAGGACTGCTTAAGCAGTCCTGAATTAAAAATGTAGAAAGTAAAATGTAGAATTATGGATGTAATTTGAAGCAAATTACCAAAATATTATTTAATTTATAAACTCCGCAAGGAGTTTATTCCTTTATTCTAAATTTTACATTATTAATTTTACATTTCTTAAGGTGTGTTATAAAAGGAGCAGATACTAAGAAGCCAAATAAAAAAGAAAAAATATATATTGAAGTTTTACTATAGAAAAATTTAGTTACAATGCTATAGGATGAGTCAAATATTTTATCTTCTATTACAGTATAAGCCTCATTAATGGCTTTTATGCTAATATAGTCAACAGTATCATTAGGTGTATGAATTTTACTTAAATCACTATGACAAAAGCTAAGGGAATCTATATCTAATAGATTAAAACTAGCATGATCACTTGAATTTTCATAAGCTATCTTTGTATTTACATTATTTCTTTTAGCTATTTTTTCAATGGATTCTAGAAGTTTTGATTCCTTATCTTTATAATTTGTACCTAGCATTAAAGTAAGTGGAAAGTTATCACTTCCAATCATATCAAAGTTAATAACTTCAGCTCCTTTTAATTTATTTAGATTTTTTTCTGCAAAAGCTTTAGAACCTAAAAGCCCAAATTCTTCTGCATTTAAAGCCACAAAAATTATATCTCTTTTTGGTTTACCATAAGTTGCAAGAGACTTTTGAAGTTCAAGCATAAAAGATGTGCCAGAAGCATTATCTAAAGCTCCACCATAAATATTTTTAAGAGCATCAGTACCTAAATGGTCAAAATGAGCAGTTAAAACTAATGGGGGAAGAGATTTAGATGTTCCTTTAATAACTCCTACTACGTTAGATATTTCTTTTTCTTCTGTAGAAAATGGAATATTAATAGAAATCTCGGCTCCATCTCTTAAAGAGTTTAATATTTTATTGTAGGTATCAGTATTTATTAATACCATCATATTGTAAGGAAAATCATGTATAAAAGAACTTCTAAAAGAAAAATTATTATTAGGAGCTAAATGAAATAGAAATTTTCCATTTGTAGTGCTTACTTCAATATAATTAGAAAAGACATTAACCTTATCCTCATTAGAAAAGGTTATTTTTGTGTTTTTAAAATTAATCATATCTTCTTTAAAGTCAACACCATATTTTAGGTTTTCTTCATATCCATCATCATAAGAAATTTTTAAGTAAGGAGTGCTATTATTATTTACTGGAGAAATAACTTTAAAGCTTTCCTTATAGCTATCATTTAGTGGGATAAGCTTATTATCTTGAAAGTTTTTTCTTATTAATTCTTCTAATAAAGAGTTTTCTTTGCTACCAGCAAGTCTACCAGCATATGTGTCAGAAGATAGTATAGCAATGCTTTTTTTTACATTATCAGCGTTAAAGGGTGAATATGTAAAATTTGAAAATAATGATAAAGATAATAAAACTATTGTAGTAAATAGGGATACATAATAAATTATTTTTTTTCTCATAAAAAATACCTCAAAAAATAGTTATAATTAATACTATTAATTAAGGCTTTAAAATATAACAAATATAATTTTCTAAAATATTAAGCTTTCTTGTATATAAGATCAATAAACCCACTTGTAAAGGAAAATAATATACAAATATAAATAGAAATATTTATTTTATTAGAAATTATAGAAAAAACTCCCCCAACTATAAAGCTAAACAAAATTATACAGTTAATAAATTTTGTTAAGGCAGATTTACTAACTATTATTTCTTTAGTAGAAGAAATAAGAATTAGAATTAAAGTTAAAAAATAAAGTATATATTTAAAGGTGGTTGAAAACTCTATAATATAATATTGATTTAAAATGATAAAAATTATGAAAAATACTAGAAGTATATTAATTAGTTTATTAATGAAAATAGAAATTTTATTCATAACATCACCTGATTGTAAATATTTTACAATTATAATTATATACGTTATTTTACATAATATCAAGAGAATAATATATAAAAGTATAAAATTGTATTATAATAGTAATATGATTTTTTTTAGGAGGAAACTTATGGTTGATATAGCAGGAAGAATAGCAGAAGAACTTGGAATAAGCTTAACTCAAGTAAATAATGTTATTAATTTACTTGATGATGGAAATACGGTTCCATTTATTTCTAGGTACAGAAAAGAACAGACTGGTGCATTAAGTGACGAAGTTTTAAGAAAGTTTCAAGATAGATTAATTTATCTTAGAAATTTAAAAGAGAGAAAAGAAGATGTACTTAGGCTTATAGATGAGCAAGGTAAACTAACAGAAGATATCCAAAAATCATTAGAAAAGGCTTTAACTTTAACAGAAGTTGAGGATATTTATAGACCATATAAACAAAAGAAAAGAACAAGAGCAACAATTGCATTAGAAAAAGGCTTAAAGCCATTGGCAGAAGTAATTTTGTCAGGAGAATTTAAGGGAGATATAAAGGAAGAAGCTAAAAAATACATTGATGCAGAAAAGAAAGTTATTATAGAAGAAGATGCAATTAATGGAGCTTTAGATATAATTGCTGAAGAAGTATCAGATGAAGCAAAATATAGAAAATGGATAAGAAACCTAGTTTTTAGAGAAGGAAAGATTGAATCAAAAGGTAATAGTGAAGAGCATACACCTTTTGAAATGTATTATGAATATAGTGAAGATGTATTTAAAATACCACCTCATAGAATTTTAGCTATAAATAGAGGTGAAAAGGAAAAGGTACTTACTGTTAAGATAACTGTTAATGAAGATAAGATAATAAGTTACTTAGAGAAAGAAATATTGAAGGGTAATAATATAACAGATGAATATTTAAAAACTGCAATTAAAGATTCATTAAAAAGATTAATATACCCATCTATAGAAAGAGAAGTTAGAAATGAATTAACAGATAAAGGTGAAGAGGGAGCAATAAAGATATTTAAAGAAAATCTAAAATCATTACTTATGCAACCACCTATAAAAGGAAAAGTTGTTATGGGCTATGACCCAGGGTTTAGAACAGGATGTAAAGTAGCTGTGCTTGATAGTACAGGAAGATTCTTAGAAAATACTACAGTTTATCCAACAGCACCACAAAATAAAGTAAAAGAAACTAAGGAAGTATTAAAGAAGCTAATTAATAAACATAATGTTGAAGTAATTTCCTTAGGAAATGGAACTGCCTCTAGAGAATCAGAAGAAGTAATATCAGAAGTCATTTCAGAAATAAAAAAAGAAAATGGAAAAGAAGTAGCTTATGTAATAGTATCAGAAGCGGGAGCATCAGTGTATTCAGCATCAGAGCTTGCAACGAAAGAATACCCAGATTTAGATGTTACAGTTAGAGGTGCTATATCAATAGGAAGAAGATTACAAGATCCTATGGCTGAACTAGTAAAGATAGATCCTAAAGCACTAGGTGTAGGTCAATATCAGCATGATGTTACACCTAAAAGGCTAGATGAATCTTTAACTGGAGTAGTTGAAGACTCTGTTAATAAGGTTGGAGTTGATTTAAATACTGCAACACCTTCTTTACTTACTTATATAGCAGGAATTAACTCAAGTATTGCTAATAATATAGTTCTTTATAGAGACGAAGTAGGTGGCTTTAAAAGCAGAAAAGAGCTTTTGAAAGTAAAAAGACTTGGACAAAAAGCATATGAGCAATGTGCAGGATTTTTAAGAGTTATGGAAAGTAAAGATCCATTAGACAATACTTCAGTACACCCAGAATCTTATGAAGTGGCTAGAAACTTAATATCTTTACTTAAGTATAATGATAATGACTTAAAAGAAAATAACCTAAAAGATATAGATGAAAGAGTTAAAGAAAAAGGAATAAAAAATATATCAAAAGAACTAGGGGTAGGAGAACTTACTTTAGAAGACATTATTAAAGAACTTAAAAAACCAGGTAGAGATATTAGAGATGAAATGCCGAAGCCTATTTTAAAAACTGGGGTAATAGATTTAAAAGATTTAAGTGAAGGTATGATACTTATGGGGACTGTAAGAAATGTATCAGACTTTGGAGCTTTTGTAGATATAGGAGTCCATCAAGATGGATTAGTTCACAAAAGTCAAATGGCGGATAGGTTTGTAAAGCATCCATTAGATATAGTTAAATTAGGAGATATAGTTAAAGTAAAGATTATTGAAGTAGATAGTAAGAGAAATAGAATATCTTTATCTATGAAAGGAATAAAAGAAGAAGATTGTTAAAAAAATTGCTTGTAAATAATTCTAAATAGGAATATAATAATATTGTAAATAAATTATCTTCAGGGCGGGGCGTAATTCCCCACCGGCGGTATAGCCCGCGCGCTAATTTCTAGCATGATTCGGTGAAACTCCGAGGCCGACAGTATAGTCTGGATGAAAGAAGGTAAGGTGTTAGATATTGCTTGTTATGTATTTAATTTAGCAAATCTTATTTCTTATGATTTTAAACCCTGATGTAGTTTTACATTAGGGTTTTTTTATTTATTATAAACTGTGTAATTTTTCTAAAATCATAGGAATATTGTTAAATTAATATCATGTTAAGCACTAACCCATGCCCCAGGGGATATCTTTTGGGAGGAGAAAAAATGAACAATCAACAAAACAAAAATTTAAACAAATTTATTAAAATTTCACTTTTAGGTGCCATAGCAGTGGTACTTATGTACTTTGATTTTCCAATACCATTTTTACCATTTCCATGGTTAAAAATTGATTTAAGTGACATTCCAGCACTTATGGGAGCCTTTGCTTTTGGACCTATGGCTGGAGTATTAATAGAATTATTAAAAAATTTATTGATTCTAATTGTAAAAGGTACTGGAACAGGTTTTGTTGGAGAAATGGCTAATTTCATAGTAGGAGTTTCTCTAGTTGCTCCAGCAGCATGGGTTTATAACAGGAATAAGAGTAAGAAAACAGCTATACTTGGAATGATATTAGGAACTATATGTATTGAGGTTATAGGAATTATAGCTAATGTGTATTTCTTATTACCAGCATATGGAATGCAAATGGCACCTAATGAAATAGTTCAATATGTAACTATAGGATTATTACCTTTTAATGGTATAAAATCTATAATGGTATGTGGAATAACTTACGTACTTTATAAGAAAGTATCATTAGCAATTTTCAAGGTAGATTCAAAATTGGATAATAGTAGAAAAGGAAGCCTTGGCTCAGTTTAATATAATAAATTTAATGAAAAGATAGGAGTACTATATTTAAAGTATTCCTATCTTTTTATTATTATCCATTGAAAATTACTTTTTCATATACTATAATAACATGGTTGCAAACGCAACTACATTGTTATATATTAAGTGTATTAAACTTGATTTGTTTAGGAGTTTGTTATGAAAGAGATAGAGTGTGAAAATATAGCAAAATATATATCAGAAATTCAAAGAATGGGTAATATATTTTTCTTAAAAGAATTATCTCATTTAGGACTTGGTTATGGACAATTTAATTTTTTAATGGAACTATATAGAAAAGATGGAGTAAGGCAAGAAGATTTATGCCTAAATCTAAAAATAGATAAGGGGACAACAGCTAGAGCTATTAAAAAATTAGAAATTGAGGATTTTATTATAAGAGTAAATGACGAAAAAGATAAGCGAGCTTATAGAATTTTTTTAACTGAAAAAGCTATGGAACATAAAAAGGATATATACAAAGTTGCAAAAGCTTGGGAAGAAAAGTTAACTAAAAATTTAACTTTTGAAGAAAAAGAAATAATTTTAAATTTACTAAAGAAATGTATATAACTAGGAGTGTGATTTAATGAGTACACAAGAATTACTTGCAAAAGAAAAAATTAGTAAATTATTATTAAAATATTCAGTGCCAGCTATAATTGGTATGTTAGTTAATGCTTTATATAATGTAGTAGATAGAATCTTTATAGGTAATATACCAGAGGTTGGTTCTCTAGCAATTACTGGAGTAGGTGTAACCTTACCTATAACAACTATTGTTTTAGGGTTTTGTATGCTAGTTGGAATTGGTGCAACTACTACTATTTCTATAAAATTAGGACAAGGTAAAAGAGAAGAAGCAGAAAAAGTAATAGGAAATGCTATAACTTTATCTGTAATAATTGCTATTATATTAACTGTAATAGGAATAGTTTTTGGAGAGTCTATTTTAACTAAGTTTGGTGCAAGTGAAAGTAGCTTATATTATGCTAAATCATATATATACATAATTTTATTAGGAACAGTGTTTAATATGGTAGCATTTACATTAAATAATACTATAAGAGGTGATGGAAATCCAAAGCTTGCTGCTACAATTATGATTATTGGATGCCTAACTAATATAGTATTAGATGCTGTATTTATCTTCATATTTAAAATGGGTATTCAAGGAGCAGCTGTTGCAACTATTATCTCACAATTAATAACAGCTATAATAGGTGTTAGATATTATGTAAGTGGAAAATCAAATTTAAGATTTTTCAAATCAAATTTAAAGCTAAATAAGGATATAATAATAAAAATATTGGCAATTGGGGCATCACCTTTTGCAATGCAAATGGCAGCTAGTTTAGTTCAAGTTATAGCTAATAATGTACTTAAAATATATGGAACAGATATTGCAATAGGAGCAATGGCTACAATATCTTCAATTGCACTTATGTGTTTAATGCCTATTTTTGGGATAAATCAAGGAGCACAGCCTATAATAGGCTTTAATTATGGAGCTAAGCAAGAGAAAAGAGCTCAAGAAGCATATAAATTATCACTTATAGTTGCAACTATTATATTAGTAATAGCATTTATAGTAGTTCAAAGCTTCCCAGAAGCTATAATAGGAATATTTAATAAAGATCCTAAGTTTATGGATATTTCTGTTAAGGGATTAAGAATATATTTATTAATGTTACCTATAGTTGGAGTTTCAATTACTGGAACAAACTATATTCAATCAATTGGTGAAGCAAAAACTGCAATGATATTAAGTCTATTAAGACAAGTTATTTTATTAATTCCATTTATGATAATTTTACCTAGAATATTTGGATTAGGAGTTAATGGAGTGTGGATAGCACAACCATTAAGTGATTTAATTGCATCACTTTTAACAGGTATAATATTACTTAATAGTATGAAGAAAAATTAATATGAAGACAAAGTAAATGAATATGTATTAGAATAATATAAAATATCATACTAATTTAATGATAGATACTTATAAGAAGTATAAAAAACAAAGAGGGTTAAGGTATAATAAATATACCTTAAGAAAAGATGAGCAAGAAGTCATTGATTTCTTGCTCATCTTTTCTTAAGGCTATATTCACTTTGGGAAATGAAATATTATTCTGTAGTCCTATATATTTATTCTATTTTTTGTTTTCTGCTTCCATTTGATAATAGCTATCTTTACTAATATAGATACCTGCTTCATAATACTCTGTCATATTTAAAAGTACGTCGAATACATCAATGAAATCCTTAACTGGCTCAATAAGACCAGACCAATTTTCATCGTACACCATTCTAAGACGTTTCCAATCAGTATACATGCGAATTGCTTGTCTATCATCTTTCCCATTATCAATAGGGAATTTTAATTTCACATCCTTATCTAAAACAGTAGCGCCATTTTCATTTGGAGGGGGAATTTCTCCATCCTTTTGAATAGGAACAAGAAGTCGTGCTTTTAACAATTCTTTACTCATAAACTTATAGTAAAGTCCATAAATTAATTTGGAATTTTCATCATCTACATTTCCTAGTTGACCCATTAGAAGTAACCATCTTTCAAGATCAGGATTGGTAATAGGAATATTAATTTCAGGTAAATCACCATAATTAGGTTCTGGAACAAGCATCCCTGAAGCAATTGAAACATCATTTGAAATTACCTTTACACCACATGCACCATTAAGATAGAAGGTTTCTCCCAAAAAGTTATAAATTCCATCCTTACTTTCACCATTCTTAATTTCCTTAATTTCATAGGGGTATTTACTAAAATATGCTTCTGCCATACTCTTATATGATTTTGGAAAAATAAGAATGTCTGGAGGCATGCACATATATCCTTCTTCTATTTTTTTAGTGGTAGAAAACAAATTTGGTTCTCCTGTTCGTTTATTAAAAACACAGTAAATTTCATCTGCCTCAAATATTTTTTTTATTAATTGCTTTGCAACTCTTTCTATTTTTTTGTAATTAATTTGATTTTGTCCCTCATTTGTTCCTTTAACTGTTTTGGATTGAAACCAAGAAAATAATCTCCAAACTTCGTAGCAATCAGCGATGCTGAATTGTTCTAATTCTGAATCAGGAATATCCAATTCCATCTGTGCAACAAAACAATCTCCCATAGCATTAATATATGCATCATGAACGGTCTTTACGGATGTTGTTCTTGTATATAAAACAGTACCTTTTCTAATGCCTAACAAACTTCCTCCTTCAATACGAAGTGCAACTTGACAATCACTTGCCTCATTTGTAAGATTGTTTGGTACTTTTTCAATTGAAATTATTGTGGAGAGGCTTGTTGGTTCTGTATCACTATCCAAATTAGATATATACACAGCATCACCTACTCGTGTAGTTCCTTTTAATGGTCCAACAACAATTAGGTCATTACTTTCCTTTAATTTGAAAGTATCGTGCACTCCTAATACGAAATTAGTTGGTATATCATCATTTTTTTTTACTTTTTGTTCTTCCTGCTTTCTCCCAAACAAATTATTTATTAATCCCATATAACTTACCTTCTTTCATGCTTAATAAAATAAATAGACTTTTATTAATTAGTAGGTGAACCAATAGTATTTTACTAAATTATAAATATACTTTCCAAAAATTGCAAATAAAAAAACAGAAGTGCATAGCCAATGCTATGCACTCCTGAAATGATATTAAATTATTTATTATTTCTTAGTTCATAAAGAGAAAATCCCTTTATATTTCTTATAAGTATTTAGTCATTAGTATTGCATCTTCTTTGTTATCTTCATAATAGCCTTTTCTAAGTCCATCAACTACAAATCCATATTTTTCATATAGATTTTGAGCAGGATAATTAGATGCTCGAACTTCTAAATTAATTAATGAACAGTCTAAATGTGTGCATAAATTAATTAATGATTCTAATAATTTTGCACCAATTCCTTGTTTTCTGTAATCTGGATGAACAGCAATATTAGTTATGCTTCCTTCACCAACAACTATCCATATACCTACAAAACCAACAACTAAGTTTGAATCTTCATCTCTTGCAACAATATATTTTGCTAAGGGATTATTTATTTCCCCTTCAATTGATTCAATGCTCCAAGGCATGGAAAAACAAGCATTTGATATATTAAAAACTCCATTAACATCTTTATTAGTCATTAAATTATAAGTTATTTTCATTTTTTAACGCTAACCTTTTTTCTAATTCTCTTTGAGCTTGAGGTTTCTTTAAATAAAATGGAGATGAATTTAAATCATCACACTCATTATTTAATAACATTTTAATTCCTAGCTCACCTAAAGAAGAAGCTCTTATTATGCTAAGATGATTTGGAGCAAAATTGGAATTTGGTAAATGCTCTAATAAATAATCCTTATGTTTATTTACTGCATCTCCAGTGAAGATAACATCTTCTCCTTTTTCTTTTAATAACTCTATTAATTCATCTAGTTCAAGTGCAGAGTAGTCACTTATTTTTTCTAAAGTGCCATTATTTCCTTTATAAAGACAAGTATAAACGCTACTTCTTAATGCATCCATTATAGGGCAGATAATTCCATTAAAATTAACTAAAGAATAAGCAAGAGCATCTAAGCTAGATACACTTATATATGGTTTATTTGAACCAAAACTTAAGCCTTTAACTGTAGCCATTCCTATTCTTAATCCTGTAAAAGAACCAGGACCCTTTGAAACTACAAATCCGTCTATATCATCAATGTCTAATGATGAATCTTTTAATAATTTATCTACTATATCCATAATTAAAGTAGAGTGTTCTAGTTTATTATTAATTGTATATTCTGCAATTAAATTATTTTCATCTAAAAGAGCAGCAGTAGCTACTTTTGATGCTGAATCTATGCTTAAAACTATCATAAGTTTAACTCCTTTATATAATTATATCTTTCACCATAAGGAGTAATAGTAATATTTCTATAGTTTTCTCCTTTAGACAAATCTTTTTCTATTAATATATGTAAATATTCATTAGGTAAAATTTCTTCAATGTAATTAGCCCACTCAATTATAGATACTCCATCTGAAAAAATATAATCATCAAAGCCTATAGCATAAATTTCATCAGGATCACTAACTCTATAAACATCAAAATGGTATAATTTAAGCCTACCAGAATCGTATTCATTAACTATAGTAAAAGTTGGACTAGTAATATATTCATCTATATCTAAACCTTTGGCTATTCCTTTAGTTATATGAGTTTTCCCAGTTCCTAAATCTCCAGTTAAACATACTATATCACCAGGATTTAATAGTTTACCTATAGCAAATCCAAGTTTAGTTGTATCTTCTATATTTTCAACATTAAAATTCATGTGAAATCTCCTTTCTAAAGAATTTATATTAATATATATTCTATCTAAAATGAAGAAAAAAAGAAAGGTAAAAATAAATACATTATTTAACTTGTAATTAATATGTAAAAGATTTGTAATTCTTTTTTAGTCATGATAAGATAAAATATATATAAGTAAATTATTATTTCCTGGAGGAAATTAAGATGAAGAAGTTAACATATGCCTTCCTTATTTTTACTTCTATATTATTTTTTGGATTGACATTTTCATATAATCCTTTAATGGCAAATCCAACAAATGAATTAGATGAAGAAAAGGATACTTATTTAAACATATTAACAGTAAATAAAGAAATATATTCAATGGTTAAAGCTTTAACTTTAGATAATCATAATGTAGAGTATTTATTTAGTAATGAGAAAGAGATAAAAGATTTTAAGGTAAGTGAAAATATTATAAATAATATATTAAATATGGATTTGTTCATATATAATGGAGTAGGCTACGAAAAGTGGATAAATGAAATAGTAGATAACTCTAAGAATTCTAATGTAGGTATTATAAATGCTAGTAGAGGAATAAGAACAATAACAAAATCATTATCTAAGGAAAATGAAGAAAATCCATATTATTTATTAGGATTTAATGAGTATAAAATAGCTTTATATAATATTAAAACCTCATTACAAGAAAAAGATATAAAAAATAGAAGTTATTATGAAGAAAATTATAACAAGATAATTGATGAACTAGATAAATTTTTAAGTGATTCTAAAGAAGAACTAAAAAAGTATAAGAATTATAATATATATACTAATACAGATAAATTTGATTATTTATTTAGAGACTTAGGATTACAAGTAAATAAATTAAAAGATAATGATGAGGAAGTAGTAGAAGATAAATTAACTAACAATATATTTATTTATGATAATAATTTTGAAAAATTAGATGAATTAAAGAGTAAAATGAAAAATGAATATACCTATGTTGGGTTAAGCTCTGAAGGAAATAAAGATGTATTAATTAAAAATGTAACTGATATTATTGAAGCATTAAAAAATAAAAGAAATATTAGTAGTTGATTTTTAGATAGACATAAGATATAATATTAATTGTTCTGCAAAGGGGTATAGCTCAATTGGTAGAGTAGCGGTCTCCAAAACCGTTGGTTGTGGGTTCGATTCCTACTGCCCCTGCCAAAAAGTCAGCAATTTTTTATTGCTGGCTTTTTTATTATAAAAAAACTTTACATTAAAAATAAAAACCACTAGTTTAACTAGAGGTTTTTATTAAGTAAAATTAATTATATTATATAAGGAACAGTTATAACAGCAATATTTTTATTCTTCAATAAATTTTTTCTAATAATATCAGAAGTATGATTATGAAGAACATTATCATAAAATTTTTCGGTATTCAATTCAGAAAGAACTATTGTTATAATGTCATGTTTAGAGTAATTTTGATTTTTAATAAATCTTTCTAGTGGATCTAGGATATCTCTATAATCAGACTTTTCAATTACTAAAGGAACATCTATCTCATATTTTTCCCATTTGTTCTTTATATATTCAGTTTCTTTATCATTGGTTGACACATGAAATACTACAATATCATTTGATAAGCATTTAGCATAATTTAATGTTTTAATAACACTTCTATTTAAATCTCCAACAGGTACTATAAAATGCTTTACTGTAGCTTCATTAAGCTTAGGAAACTCTTGGCCTTGCATAGAAAGTTCATTAGCTGTGAAGGTATAATGGTTCTTTATTTTTTTCATTATGAAAATAACGAAAGGTATAAGAATAAATACCATCCAAGCACCATGAAGGAATTTGTTTATTCCTATAACAATTGTACAAACAAATGTTATTGTAGCACAAAAACCATTTATGAAAGCTTTATGTCTCCAACACTTTTCTTTTCCTCTTATCCATTTCATTACCATACCAGTTTGAGATAATGTAAATGACATAAATACTCCAACTGCGTATAAAGGTAATAAGAAGTGGCTTTCACCATTAAATATTATTACTAAAAGTGATGAGCAGAATGCTAATGCTAATATTCCATTAGAATAACTTAATCTATCACCACGTTTTGTAAGTTGCCTTGGTGCATATCCATCTCTTGCAATAAATGATATTAATAATGGAAAATCAGAAAAAGCTGTGTTAGCTGCCATTATTAAGATTAAAGTAGTTGCAATTTGAATTACATAAAACATTAAAGTGTTTGTGCCAAATACCATTTCAGCTATTTGTGATAAAACTGTTTTATCTAGACTTGGTACTGCATGATAAATAGTGGATAAATATGACACACCACCAAAAATTACAATAACTATAAGGAATAATAAACCTAAAACAATTTTAGCATTTTTAGTTGCTGGTTCTTTAAAGTTAGCAACACCATCACTTACAGCTTCAATACCAGTTAAGGCAGTACAACCAGCTGAAAATGATTTTAAGAAAAGTAAAATAGTTAAATCTCCATAAACAGCAGGGATTCCCACTACTGATACAGGTGAATATCCAAAGAAAATATGTTTAACTATTCCGACAATTATCATTATTATAGTTACAAAAATAAAAAAGTAAGTTGGAATACTAAATATTTTAGATGAATCACTAATCCCTCTAAGATTACCTAAAGTCATAAGTAGAATTATAAGTACGGATATAAATACTCTATGAGGTAATAAAGCTGGAAAAGCTGATACAATTGCGGCAGAACCTGCACAAGAACTAACTGCTACAGTTAGGATGTAATCTATGGTTAATGCTGACCCTGCTACGAGGCTTGGTATCTCTCCAAGATTTTCTTTAGATACTATATAAGAACCTCCACCTTTAGGGTAGCTATTAATAGTTTGTCTATAAGAAAAGATCAATATGCTAAGTAATAATATAATTGATAAGGTAACATAAAGTAAAGATGTATAAGCTGCTAAGCCTACAACAGGAATTAGAACCCAGAGAATTTCTTCACAAGCATATGCCACAGAAGAAATTGCATCACTAGATAGTATAGGTAGTCCTCTAAAAACGCTTAATTTTTCATGTTAGATTTGTGAAGACTTTAGGGGTTGTCCAATTATATTTTTTTTTAATTTTGAAAACATATTGCACCTCTTTATAAATAACGAATATCTCAAGAACATTATAGTGATGAGATAATATAATGTAAAATATAATATACTGTGCAATAATTGTTGAAATAACTAAAATTTGTCGTTTATACTAAAATATCTTAATTAACCTTTGAAATATTAAAGATGATAATGATTACAAAAATTATAAATATATTTATTTTATTATTGACAAGTATCAAATTATCATGATAAAATAACTTTTGTTGAAGGGGTATAGCTCAATTGGTAGAGTAGCGGTCTCCAAAACCGTTGGTTGTGGGTTCGATTCCTACTGCCCCTGCCAAAAAAAGGCTAAAAAATTTATTTTTTAGCCTTTTTTTATTTTATATATTTATTAAAAATGATAAAGTATATAATATAAAGTAGAAATTTGATTATTATTCTGTGGGGAATCATTTATATGAGATATAAAATAAAAAAAATAATAGTTTTTTCTATAATAACTAGCCTTATGCTTAATATTTTTTATTTAAAAGCTAATGCATTGAGTAATGATAAAAAAGATATTGTTTTTAAAAGAATAACTGTGGATGATGGATTGTCTCAAACTACAGCTCAATACTTATTTCAAGATAGTAAAGGGTATATGTGGATAGGAACAACAGATGGCCTTAATAGATATAATGGTCATGACTTTGAAATATATAAATATAGAGAAGGACGTAATGAGAGTATAAGTAATAATTATATTTCAGCTATAAATGAAGATGAGCATGGCTATATCTGGGTTGGAACATCAGGTGGTTTAAATAAAATAAATACAGAAACAAATGAAATAAAAAATTATTTTTCAGGTACTGATGGTTGTAATTTATCTGATAATAATATAACTGAAATATTAATAGATTCAAAGAAGGATATCTATATAGCAACTGAAAATGGTTTGAATTTATATGATAAAGAAAATGATAATTTTATAAGATTGTATGAAGAAGAAGCTGGTACAAATAAATTAACTAGTCAAATTATTTACTCAATAGATGAAGATTCAAAAGGAAACTTATGGATAGGAACTACAGAGGGGCTTAATAAAGTCAACAGAGAAACTAACAAAATAACTAATTATTATGCAGACGGCTCCCAAAATTCTATCTCAGACAATTTTATATATGACATATATGCAGATGACAAAAATAATTTATGGATAGCTACATATAGTGGTGGATTAAATAAGTTAAATATAGAGACAAATGAGATGAAATATTATTATAATGACCCAAAGGATGAAAATTCCATTGCTAGTGATTCTATTAATTCAATATATAAAGATAAGAAAAACACAATATGGATAGCAACTAGTAAAGGACTTAGTAGGTTAGAAGAAAAGGATAATAAGTTTATAAATTATAATTCAAAAATATATGATCCTCAAAGCTTAGTTAGTGATGATGTATTATGTTTAACTGAAGATAAATCAGGATCAGTTTGGGTTGGCACATATGGTGGAATAAGTATCTTCAATAATGAAAATTCTTTTATAAATTATAAAAAGGATTATTTAAATAGCAATTCATTAAGTGATAATATGATTGCTGGAATATATAAAGATAAGGATGGACTTATTTGGGTTGGAACAGTTCAAGATGGAATAAATGTTATAGATAGAAAAAAGAATACTATAACTAAATATAAAAGTTCTGATTATGATAACTCCATTAGTAGTGATAATATAAGAGATATAACTGGAATTGATAATGAGATTTGGATAGCGACTGAATATGGATTAACAAAGTATGATAAGAACACCAATGAATTTACAAAGTATTTTCATAAAGATGATAATTATTTAACAGAAAATTATGAAAACGATGAAAGTGATAATTCTTTAATATCAAATGATGTAAGGAGTTTATATATAGATAAGGATGGAGATTTGTGGATAGCAACTGCAAATGGTGTATGTACCTTTGATAGAAAAGGTAAATTTAAGTCTTATAAAGAATTGTTTTTAAAAAATGGAATACTTAAAGGTATGTTTTCAGGAATAGCTCAAGATAAAGATGGAGATATATGGATAGGATCTTCTTTAGATGGAGGCTTAATTAGAATAAATAAGAGTACCAATGAAGTAAAAGTCTATAAAAATGAAATAGATAATAAAAATAGTATAAGTTTTAATGTAGTAAAAAGTATTGCAGTAGATGAAAATAATACGGTTTGGGTTGGAACTCAAAATGGATTAAATAAATTTAATAGAGAAGATGAAACTTTTACAAGATATTACGAAAGTGATGGATTATCTAATAACTTTATTTATGGAATACTAATTGATAATGAAGATAATCCTTGGATAAGTACCAATTATGGTATATCTAAATTTAATGTAAAAGAGCATAAGTTTATTAATTATGATGTTACAGATGGTTTACAAGGAAATGAATTTAATGGATATGCATATCATAAGGCTTATGATGGTGAAATGTTCTTTGGGGGAATTAATGGACTAACCACCTTTTATCCAGAAAAATTAAAAGAAAAGGACTTTATACCAAAGGTAGTTATAGGAAGTGCATATACAAACCAAGATGAACTCTTAGATTTAGACAAAATACATTTAAAATATAAAAGTAATAATATACACTTTAACTTCTTTTTACCTGATTATAGAAACGTTAAAAAGACTCAATATGCTTATAAGTTAGAGGGATTAGAAAATGATTGGATAATGGCTGATAATAGAAATTATGCTAATTATACTAATTTAGATGGTGGGAAATATACATTTAAAGTTATTGCAAGAAATTCTACTGGAGAATGGAGTGAGCCAACAAGTATAACTTTTACAGTAGGAGTGAAGCCGTGGAAAAGTCCTTTTGCTTATATGGTTTATTCATTCCTTTTATTTGTGATAATATATATAATTTGGAATAGAGTGAAGATATTAGATAGCTTAGTAGCTCAAAGGTCTAATGAGCTGAATAAGAAATTTAAAGAAAATGAAATCCTTTATAATAAATTAATTGAAAATGAAAAATATAAAAATAATTATTTTATTAATTTATCTCATGAGCTTAGAACTCCATTAAATGTTATAATTTCTGTTCAGCAGCTTATAACAAAATTAAATGAAGATAATAAAGTTATTCCAAAGGATAAGTTATATTATTATATGGAGGCAATAGGAAAAAATTCTAATAGATTATTAAAGTTAATTAATAATATAATAGATACATCAAAAATAGAATCAGGCTCATATAAATTAGACTTGAAAAAACATAATATAGTTTATTTAGTAGAAGAAGTAACCTTATCTATGAAAAATTATATTGAATCAAAAGGAATTGAATTAATTATAGATCCTGAAATTGAAGAAAAAATTATAGAATGTGATGAATCAGAAATAGAGAAGTGCATAGTTAATTTAATTGGTAATGCTGTTAAATTTACTGAAAGAGGAGGGAAAATAGAAGTTAGAATTAGTGACCTTGGAGATTCAGTAAAAATATCAGTAAAGGATACTGGTATTGGAATAGATAAAAATTATCATGAGGCTATATTTGATAGGTTTGGACAAGCGTATCATAATATATCAGAGGAATTTGGAGGAAGTGGATTAGGATTAACACTTACTAAGCAATTAGTTGCATTACATAAAGGTAAAATATTTGTTAAAAGTGAAGTTAACAAAGGTAGTGAATTTATAATTATTTTACCTGTAAAGCAAAGATAAGTTATAATTATTGACAGTAGTAATTTACAATGATAAGATATATTTATTAAGTATCTGGATTGTTACTGGAATGCAGGCAATACCTAAATTGGGGTGTATTAGTATACTCTAGTTTAGGTATTTTATTTTCCAAGTGTAAGGAGAATGTAAGATGATTGTTGAAAAAATATTGAACAATAATGTAGTTGTATCAATAGATCCTAATACTAAAAAAGAAGTCATTATTATGGGGTCAGGAATTGCCTTTAAAAGAAAGGTTGGGCAGGAGATAGAAGAAGATAAAATTGAGAAAATATTTGTTGTAGATGATAAAAAAATGAGCAATAAGATTAAAAAATTAATAAATCAAATTCCAGATGGAATATTTGAATTAGCTCATGAAATAATCTCTTATTCTAGCAAAAAACTAGATAGAAAATTAGATAAACAAATATACATATCTTTAGCTGACCATATTGCCTTTGCGATAAAGAGATACAAAAACAATATACAAATAAAAAATGATTTATTAGATGAAATAAGAAGAATTCATAAAGAAGAGTTTTCAGTAGCTCTATGGGCAGTAAATCATATTAATAATAAATTAAATATTAATTTACCTGAAGATGAAGCAGCTTTTATTGCTTTACATTTAGTTAATGCAAGCTATCAAGAAACTTCAAAGGAATCTGTTATTGCAACTAATATAATTAAAGGTGTTTTAAATATTATAAGATATTACTACTCCATAGAATTTAATGAAGATGATTTAAACTATGATAGGTTATTAACCCATTTGAAATATTTTGCAAAAAGGGTAGTTACTAATAATCAAAATAGTGACAATAATAGTGAATTTATAGAGATAGCAAAGAAAAGTTATCCAGAAGCATATGAATGTGCTCTAAAGGTTAAAGCATATGTTAAGAATAATTATAATTATGATGTTAATGAAGATGAAATAGTTTACTTAACTATGCATATTCATAGAGTTATTTCTGTACTTAGAAGTAGTTAAATATATTTATACCTGTAAAGATTTTGAAGCTGTCGCAAAAGCATTTAAATTAAAAATGAAGAATTAATGAAATGCTTTAAAAAAAATTAATAAAAATGTTCAAATTATAAACTCCGAAAGGAGTTTATTCCTTTATTTTACAGTGTGCGACAGGTCTTCTTTAAATTATAATAGGAGGAAAAAATGGATATTAGCTTATTTTTCAAAAAATCCTTTGGAGTTTTGCAAAGGATTGGAAAATCAATAACTTTACCTATAGCCTTATTACCAGTAGCAGGATTATTAATGGGAATTGGAACATTATTTGAAAATGAATATTTTCTAAATATATTTCCTATTTTATCTGGAAAAACATTTCAAATAATAGCTGATATAATGTCTGCATCAGGAAATATTATATTTACTAATTTACCTTTAATATTTGCAGTAGGTGTTGCAATTGGTATGAGTTCAGGAGATGGAGTTGCAGCATTAGCAGCAATAGTAGGATTTTTAATAATGAATGTAACTACAGGTATAATTGCCGGTGTAGATATGACACAAGTTCAAAATAATCCAATGTACACAACTGTATTAGGAATACCAACCTTATCTACAGGTGTTGTTGGTGGAATTATTATAGGACTTATTTCAGCAAGTATATATCAGAAATTTTATGATATAAAATTACCAGAATTTTTAGGATTTTTTTCAGGAAAGAGATTTGTTCCAATAGCAGCTGCTATATCTGGATTAATATTAGGAATTATTATGGCAGTTATTTGGCCTCCTATTCAAAATTTTTTATTAGAGTTCTCTAGAAGCGTGATAAGTACAAATGAAACTCTCTCTGCATTTATCTTTGGTTTGATAGAAAGAGCCTTAATACCTTTTGGATTACATCATATATGGTATACTCCTTTTTGGTATCAATTTGGAGAATATATAAATTCATCAGGTCAATTAATAGTAGGAGATCAGTCTATATTTTTTGCACAACTAAAAGATGGAGTGGAGTTTACAGCAGGAACATTTATGACTGGTAAATATCCCTTTATGATGTTTGGGCTTCCAGCAGCAGCACTTGCTATGTACAATGAAGCTGAAAAAGGAAAGAAAAAGATAGTTGCTGGGATTTTATTTTCAGGGGCATTAACTTCATTTTTAACAGGTATAACAGAACCGATAGAGTTTATGTTTCTATTTGTAGCACCAATTCTATTTATTATACATTGTGTATTTGCAGGTTTATCCTTTATGATAATGCAAATGTTAAATGTTAAAATTGGATTAACCTTTTCTGGTGGATTAATAGATTTTATTTTATTTGGCGTAATACCAAATAGAACAAATTGGGTATGGGTAATTATAGTAGGATTAATATTTGCAATTATATATTATTTAGGTTTTAGGTTAATAATAAGAAAGCTAAATTTAAAAACTCCAGGAAGAGAATATGATGAAAATAATGTAAGTATAGATATTTCTAGTGAAAAGCTTCCTTATGAAATTCTTGATGCCTTGGGTGGAGGAAGAAATGTAAAATATTTAGATGCTTGCATAACAAGATTAAGGGTAACTGTAAATAATTTTTCAGTAGTTAATAAGGAAAAGTTAAAGACCTTAGGAGCAGCAGATTTAATGATGATAGGGAATAATATCCAAGCTATTTTTGGACCACAATCAGATATTATTAAAGAACAAATGAAGGATATTATGGAAGGAAAAGAAATAGTAGTAAAGAAAAAAAACAAAGAAGAGAAAATTAAAAGTGGTATAAAAACTGAAAAAACAATAAAAATTCCTATTTCAGGGGATTTAATATATCTCGAAGAAGTACCAGATGAAATATTCTCAATGAAATTAATTGGAGATGGATTTGCAATAAATCCTAGTGATAATATTTTAAGATCACCAGCCAAAGGAATAGTTCTTACATTAGCTAAGGAAAAACATTCTATTACCATTAGAACTTTAGATGGCTATGATATATTAATGCATATAGGTATAGATACCTTAAAGCTAAGAGGAGAAGGTTTTAAGGCTTTTGTAGAAGAAGGAGATATAGTAGATGCAGGTGATATTCTAATTGAATTTCCTTTAGAAATTATAGAAGAAAAAGATAAATCTAAAATAACTCCAATTATATTTAAAGGCTTAGAAAATGACAAATATATATACTTTGAAAATAATAAGAAAGTTACAGCTGGAGAAGAAAATATAGTTCAAATACATAAAAAGCTAAAATAATAATATAGGCGTTAAAATATAATTATGTAGATAATAATACTAGTGTAGCCAGTAATTACTAGGGATATAAACCTTATATCAGGTTAATATAATAGTGTAAACATCAAAGCTCTTAATTAAAAAATTTAATTAAAAGATGTTTACTAAACCAACAGCCAAAGGAGGAATTACAAATGGCAAAAACATTAGTTCCAGAAGCAAAAAAGGGATTAAGTGCATTTAAAAATGAGGTTGCAGCGGAGTTAGGAGTTCCATTTAGTGATTATAATGGTGATTTAACTTCAAAACAATGTGGTTCCGTTGGTGGCGAAATGGTAAAAAGAATGGTAGAACAATACGAAAATTCAATAAAATAGCCACAGGAACAAAGAACCTAAGGTATTAAAAACAGGATGGATATACCACCAAAGAATATAGTAATTCTACCGTTCTAAAAGGGAGAAGCCTAATTTAAGTAAAAATATTTTACTTAAGTAGGCTTCTTTCTTTTTTACTAATTAGAAAGGTGAGCTTTAAGAATAGAATTTAAATATTCTGAAAATTGATAAAAATAAAGATATATAAAGGAAAGAGAAGATAAATCCACATAATAAGTAATAAATCTAATTAATGAAGTGTGCAAATATATATGTACCAGTGTACTATTTAATTAATACACTAGTACTGTATAGAAAGGAGATAAATTTATGGTGCTTGAATTAAATACAAAAGAGCCTATATATCTTCAAATAATTGCTTATATGAAAAAGAAAATAGTTTCTGGGGAATTAAAAGGGGGAGAAAGAGTTTTGTCTGTTAGAGAATATGCAAGCGAAGTTAAAGTAAATCCTAACACAATACAAAAAGTTTATAATGAACTGGAAAATCAAGGACTTATTTATACCCAAAGGGGAATTGGAAAATTTGTAACAGAAGATAAAGAAAAAATTAATTCATTAAGAGAAGAATTATTTAACGAAACTATAGATAAATTTATAGAGGACTCAAAGTCATTAGGATTTACTAAAGAAAATATATTAGCAATTATATCAGAAAGATATAAGGAGGGGGAAAATGAGTAATTTATTAGAGGTTAATAATATAAGTAAAAGAATAAAGGGAAAAGAAATATTAAAAGGAATTAGTTTTAATTTAGAACAGGGAAAAGTATTAGGAATAATGGGACCTAATGGACAAGGTAAGACAACCTTGTTAAATGTTATTCAAGGATTTCTAAAAGCTGATAATGGTGAAATTAAAATAAATGGAAATCCTCAAAGTGCTTTAACTAAAAATGATATATCTTTTTTACAGGATGTAAATATTTTTAATAAGTCTATGAGAATAAAAGATGCAATAAACTTATATGTAGATTTTTTTGATGATTTTGACAAAGAAAAGGTAAATTACTATTTAGATTTTATGAATTTAGATAGTTCATCTAGGATAAAGGATTTATCAAAAGGGATGATGGAAAAATTTAATTTATCCTTGGCTCTAAGCAGAAAAGCTAAATTATACATGTTAGATGAACCAATTTCAGGAGTAGATCCTGTAGCTAGAGAAAAAATACTTGATGCAATTTTAGAAAACTTATCAGAAGATAGCTCTATGATAATAACTACCCATTATATAGGTGAACTTGAAAGAATATTTGATGAAGTTATTTTCTTAGGTGATGGAAAAATAATAGAATATGGAGATGCTGAAGAACTTAGAGAAAAGTATAAGGGATCAATTGATGAGATATATAGAAAGATTTTTGCAGAATAGTTAGGAAGGGGTGTGGAATTTGAAAAATATTATTAATTTATTAAAGTATAACTTTGGGAAATATCATATGAGTAAAAGTAAAATATTTTATATAATTGGATTAATTATTTTATGTTTTAACTGTATTGCTATGTTTATTAGAGTACCAATACTTGGAGAAGTACTTTCATTCTTAAATATAGGCTTTGTTGTAACCTTTTTATCTATAAATTTTATATGGTCAATATTTAGATTTCAAACACAAATATCCAAGGAAAAAGGGAAATTACTATTTACATTACCAATAAAATCTCATGAATTTATAATAGCTAAAATTATTGAGTTTATTTTAATTCAAGGCATAATAGTTTTTATTACAATGATAATGACTTTAATTTCAGGAAATAGTCTTAGAGAGCTAGTTAATTTATCTTCTACAGCAGTAATGTATGGAACAATAATTGCTTATATAATCATTATTTCTTTTATGGTGATTTTTTCATCTTATATTAAAAATACAGCTTTATATATTCTAGCAGTAGTAATAGGTGGTAGTGTAATTCAAGGTATTGTTGAAGGAATCATTGAAACAATAACAAAGTTTTTACCTTATATTTATATGCAAATAGGAACTTTTATTGAAATTGATTTAATACACTGCTTATTAAGCTTAAGTTGGATTATTTTTATTGTTTATTTAGCAATTTATCATTTAGATAAAATATTAGATATAATTTAAAGGGGTGAATAAAGTGAAAAAATATATTAGTATCACAGTAGCTATAGCTTTAACTACATTATTAGCTGGCTGTGGAGTAAAATTTGGAATAGAAAGTAGAAATAATTGGTGGAATAATAATGTTACAACAGATGATTCTAGTAATAAAAGTGAAAGTGTTAATATATCAGCAGAAGATATTACTAAAATTAATAAATTAGATATTAAAATAGATGTAAGTAATGTTAAAATTAATTATTATGATGGGCAAAATGTGGAGATTTCAGGAAGGTTAAGTAAATATTCTAGAGGTGTTAGAATAGAAAAAAAATCTGATACACTAATTATTATAGAAGAATCAAAAAATAATAAGAATTTAACAAAGGATACTTCTAGTAATTTAACAATAGATATTCCTAGAAGTTTTAAGGGAAATTTTGAATTGAATTTTGGTGTAGGTCAATGTGAAATTAATGACTTAGAATTAAAAGATGTTAAGATACAAAATGGAGTTGGAGAATTAACTTTAAATGAAATATCTTTTGAAAAAATAGATTTAAACAGTGGAGTTGGTGAAACAACTTTAGAGACAAGTAAAAAAACAGGTAATATTAATATAAAAGGTGGAATTGGTCAAACTAATATTTCTTTAGGAGATATAAATGGAGATTTAAAATTTGATGGTGGAATGGGAAGTACAACTATTAAAGTACCAGAGAATGCACCAATAAAAATAACTTCAACAGCTGGTCTTGGAGAAGCAAGAATAAAAGCTAAGACATCAAATGAAGGAAAATATAATTTCGACATTAGTGTTGGTGTAGGTGAAGTAGAAGTCACAAATTAAAATTAATAACTTTATATTTGATTAAAAAGTCCAGTAATTTCAAATCACTGGACTTTAGTTAATAATAGTTTAAGATTATTAATTATTATTTTTATCTAAATAACCTGTTAGTCCAAAGGTAAATCCTGTTGTTAATAAATATATAGGAATAAACCACATAATTTTACTCCAAAAGATACTATAGAATGTATAGTTCCAAATTATATATAGTGAACTTATACCTATTAAAGTAATTTGTAGTCCAAAAATAAGATTCTTCATTGCATTTATATTTTTGATTTTCTTTAAGACACTTAAATTAATTACAAAACTAATAAAAGCAAAAATGATGATTCTAATAATTAAAGAACTAAAAATAACTAATCCTTTATCCAATGCATGTCCCTCCCAAATTATATATTCATTTTAAACAATATAATACAAATGAGCATTAATATATATTTGTATTATATATTACAATTGGTACATAATTCTATATGGGTGTTGATATTATATATGCTTAATTTAAAATTACTACAATTATGAATTTCACTATTAATATAATTTCAATATCATTATTGTTTTGATAGCCAATTTAAATAGTCTTATGGCAATTTATCTATTTTTTCTGTTTTAGAAAGTATTTTATCATATTCTAACTTCTTAAATCCATTAGAAGAAATTGCACTTTCATAGCCTCCATTTTTATCATAGTAAATAATTTGTATTCCTGTGAAATTATAATCTTCACCCATGAGATCAATAAATTTGTCTGCAATAGCTGCACACATTTTTTCGCTATCTTCCTCTGATATATCTTCTGTATTATAAACACCTAAAAGATAAAGCCTTTGAGATTTCAATGAATAATCATCTGCATTAAGTTCTGTCCAAACTGTGATTCCTTTAGGAAAACTTAGATTTTGTGGAAACTCTCCTTTAATTTTATTATATTGGGTTTCGGCTGATAAACTCACTTTTTCTGAAACTTTTTCATCATAAATTGTATTCTTTTGTAGTCGATAACTAAGATTTCCCTTAACAGACTGATATTTAGCGTTATACCAATCATATCTTGTTTCAACCTTTTGTGTACTTCCCTTTTGTATAGTAGAATAATTACTTAGTTTTTTTTCTGCAATAATGTTTCCTATAATAGGTAAGTAGCCAATTAAATACATCAAATAGGATATAACAGCAATAATTGATATTAATATAAATAGTTTTATTATAGGCTTTCTTATTTTTATTCCCCTCACCTCTTAAATACATATTAATGTATATTTATATTATATATTATGATTGGTATATAATTCCGTAGTGGTGTTGATATTATATTAATATTTGGATTTTATCTTTAAAATCTGTTACTTTTAAATATAAGAGATAAAAATATAATGCTAGTGTGGTTTCAAGCAAACCACAGATTTAAAATAATATGAATATTAGCCTCTGTTTTAAAAGAATGTTGGTATTATATACTCTTAATTTAAAAGACCAGCGAAATCACTCGTCTTTAGAAAGTAATAGTTTAAAAATTGTTCCTTATGTCTAATCGAGAAATTCATATTTGTTGCTCTGTTATAATTCTCTTACCATTTGTATTTCTTTTAACTGCATATCTAAAAATGTGTATTCAATTTCTTTGACTTCTTCAAAACCAATATGAGAATACATTTTACGTGCAACAGTATTTTCTAAGGAAACGCTAATGTATATTTTGTTAGCATTGTGTTTTCCTTTAAAATACCCTAAAAACTCTGCTACTGCTCGTTTTCCGTAACCTTTTCCTTGATACCGTTTATCTATCATAAAACGACTCATAGACCAACCTGGAAAGGCTTCGTCGTAGTCATATAAGATAAAACCTATCATTTTACCTTCACTATATATCCCTAAAGTATATAATCCATCTTCAAAAGAAGCTTCTACCAAAGACTGTTTATTATCTGCAACAAAATATTCTTGACTTTTATCAACTGTCAAAGACATACAATCCCAATAATTTGATTTATCTATTTCTCTAAATTCCATTTCAATTCCCCTACAAATTCTAATTTATCGAGCAGTTTAAAAATCAAACTAGCTCGTTTTATAATACAAATGTGCATTAATACATATTTGTATTATATATTATAAATGGTATATAATTCCATATAAATATTGATATTATATATGCTTAATTTAAAATTATTACACTTATATTTGTTTAATCTAGTCTAAAAATTGCTCCAATTTAAAAGCTACTGGTCTAACTCCATCTGTGCAGCATATTATTTTAGTTTTTGAATTCTTATACCATATATTATCTATATTTTTGCTTCCTGATAAAACACTTACAGAAGAATAAATATCTTGCCAAGCATAAGGACAAAAGCCATATGGCATTTTTGCCCCACCTTCATAAATAAACTCGTCACCAATCTCTAATTCTGGACAAGAACCAGCCAAAACTCCATTTGTCAAATATTCTTCTGCATAGTCTTTGTAAAATTCTTTTTTTAATACAGTAATTTTTACTTTCATCAAAACCACCGCCTGCTAACAAATTTTTATTTACCTTATTTATAATTTAATACTGTTACGGATTTACTATACTATTTTACTATCAGAGTTTTAAGTGATATTTTATATTAAGTAATTCGAAAGAGTTTAAAATGTCGAAGAATATATTCTATAAATTTAATATTAATTTAGGAATTAATTGCGCCCTGCTTTTATGAAATTTTTCTGTATCCTCTTCACTTCTTCAAATTAATGCATTTTGTGTCGCTGAATTATCTGAAACACATAAAATTGCGATTCCTTCTTTATTGATAATTTCCATACAGCGATAAAATGCCGCTGTTTCCATTTCTATTGCTTCGCTACCCAATTGTAGTATCTCATTTAAATGAAAATATTCACAGAATATTGAATCTGTACAATATACTACTTTTTCTTTAAGTTCAATTCCTATTTTCTTTGCAATGTTAATTAGATTTTCTTTTAAATCCACTTTTGGATATACTGATGCTTGAAACTTATCAGCAGATATATTTTCATTCAAGTAGAGTGATGCACCATCACCTGCAATAGATTTTGATGGAGTAAGAATATCTCCTCTTTCATTAAAGAAACATTAATTGGTAATAAGATGCAAATATGCATTAATGTATATTTATATTATACATTATAATTGGTATCTAATTTCATATAAATACTGATATTATATCCATATTGGGATTCTATTTTTAAATTCTGTTACTATTTACTGGTGACTTGGAGTTTGCGAGGTGGCGAAGAAGATAATATATATCCATTATTATTGTAATAGTAAATTAAAAATGATAAAATAGAACAAAAGTTCGTAGAATTTAAAGGTGATAATATGAGAAAAATTAAGATATTACAAGCAGGGGATTTACATTTTGATACTCCTTTTAAAGATTTAGATAAAAATATATCTATAATAAGCAAAGAAGAACTGTTAGAAGTATTTAGTAAAATAATTGATATATCCATGGAAAATTCTGTTGATATATTATTATTAACTGGGGATATTTTTGACAATTTAACTATAAATAAGAAAACATTGATATTTATTAAAAATCAAATTGAAAGAATAAGCAACATAAGAGTATTTATATCACCTGGAAACCACGATCCTTATAATGAAAAATCCTTTTACAAGATGATAAATTGGCCAGACAATGTTTATATATTTAAAGGAAGTATAGAAAAGGTTGTTTTAGAAGATTTAAATACTGTGGTCTGGGGAGCTGCCTTTAATGAATACCATGTAAGAAAAAGTTTGCTAAAAAATATTAATGTAGACAACAATTATATTAATATAATGACTATACATGGTGATATATCTAATACTGATGATGGAAATGAATATAATCCAATGACAAGAAGAGATATTGAAAACAGTAAATTAGATTATATTGCTATAGGACATAGGCATAATTTTAGTGGAATATTAAGAGAAAACAATACCTTTTATGCTTACGCAGGATGTCCACAAGGTAGAGGCTTTGACGAAGTTGGAGATAAAGGTATTATTCTAGGTGAAGTAACTAAGGGTGCTGTAGATTTAAATTTTATTAGAACATCAAAGAGAAATTATTATGTAGAAGAAATAGATATAAGTGATTCTGTAAGTTATGATGAAGTGAGAGTAAGAATACTATCAGCTATTAATGAAGAAGAAAGAAAAAACAATTTATATAAGCTTATACTTAAAGGGCAAATAGAATCTTATATTAATCTTAATGAAGGTGTAATATTAGAAAAAATAAAGAAAGATTTCTATTTTGTAAAGGTTATTGATAAAACAGAAGTTAAACTAGACTTTGATAAAATATCAGAAGACTATTCTATAAAAGGGGTTTATGCAAAAAAACTACTAGAAAAAATGAAAGAGGAAGATTGTGATAAGGAGATTTTACAAATGGCATTAAAGCTAGGTATACAATCTCTATCCCATGAGGAAGTGAATTTAAATGATTATAAATAAAATTAATATAATTTCTTTTGCAGGACTAAAAGATAAGGAAATTAACTTTGAAGAAAAAATTAATTTAATTTATGGAGAAAATGAAAAGGGAAAAAGCACTATTCAAAACTTTATTAGAGTATGGCTTTATGGAATGAACTCTAAAAGAACTAAGGATTTAAAGAATAATGATAGAGTAAGATTTGCTCCAGTAGATGGTGATAAAATAAGAGGAGAATTGTATGTTACTCATAATAATAGAAAATATATAATTAAAAGAAGCTTTGGAGCAACTAAAAAAGAAGATATATCAGAAATATTAGATGCAGAAAGTGGGGAAATCCTTACAGAAATTCCAAAGGATGAACCAGGAAGATACTTTTTGAATGTTAATTCTTCCACATTTTATAAAACCTTATTTATAAACCAATTAGGAGTTGCAATTTCTAAGGATAAAGAAGAAGAAATAATAGATAAAGCAGCTAACTTACTTAATAGTGATGATACTAATATACCTATTCAAAAATCAATAGAAAGACTAGAAAATATTAAGAAATCTATTTCTACAGTTAGAAAAACTGGGGAGCTAGATATATTAAGAAATAGACTTAATGAACTTAATCAAGAAAAGTATGAAGGATATAAGCTATCAGAAGAAAATATTCACAAGGAAAATGCTTTAATATCTTTAAGAGAAAAAAGAAATAATTTAAGAACGGAAATTAAAAATTTAGATATATATAAAAAGTACTTAAAGAAATCCAAGCTACAAAAAGAATATGAAGAAATAACTCAATATTTAAAGAAAAGAGAAGAGTTAAAGAAAAAGGAAAGATATATAGAAGAAAGTATTTCCTCTAGAAATGGAATTATAGATGAGGTTTTACTTAATGATATAAAGGATGAAAATTCTCTTTATTTTAGCCTTTTAGATATGAAGAATGAAGAAGAAAAAAGTTTAAGTAAAAGTAAGGAAATATATTCTGTTAAAAGAGAAGGTTATGAGAATCTTTTGTTTATTGAAGAATTATCTAGTGAAGATAAAAATGCTTTTATAAAGGCAGTTATGGAAAAAGATAATTTAACAGAAAAAATTAAAAAGTATGAGGAATTAAATAAGGAAATAAACTTAATAAAAAATGATATATCTAACAAAGAAAGCTATATAGGAAGTGCAATAAATTTTAAAGGAATTAGGGAAAATATTGGTGTATTATTAGAAAGATACGAAGACAAACTAAAGGAGCTTAAATTTAAAGCTGAAAGCTATAGTAGCAAATCCAATATAGAAAATGAAAAATTAAATGATAAATTTAGAAAATTTTTATTAGTAGCTTTTATTAATATTGTTGTATTAATACTTTTACTAATATTTTATAGAAAAAATATGTTACTAGTTGGATTTACTGGAGGAATTTTAGCACTTATATTATATAAAACTATAACTTTAAAAATGCAAATGTCAAATGAAGATAAATCATCTTTTAATATTAATTCTTTAGAAGAAGATATAAGAAATATAGAAAAAGAAATATTTAAACATACTAAGCTTGTTGAAGCAACATCATATGAGGATTTTATAAAAAAATTAAAGCTATTTGATGAATATAATATTTATCTAGAAAAACAAAATATTAAAATATCAGAGAAAGAATCTCAAATTAAGTTTTTAAATATAGAGACAGTTAAAGAGAACTATAAGAATAATGAAGAATTCATAAATAAAATCTTAATTTTAGCTAATACTGATGACATAAATAAAGTTATAGGTATGCTTTCTAAATACGAGGAAATAAGCAAAGAGGTACTATCTATAAAAATTGATATAGAAAAAGAAGAAAAATCTATTGAAAAATTAGATAAAGAATTAAGTATTAGAGAAAAAAGAATAAGAGAAAAATTAGAATATATTGGTTTAGAAAATATTGATCTATATGAGCTTGAAGAAAAATTATTAGAAATAAAAGATAAAATTAAGCAAAGAGATGAAATATTAAAAACCTTAGAAAATATAGAGGGAGCTTATAGTGCCCTTACTAAAGATAAAGACATAGAAGCCATAAAAGAAGATTTAAAAGATATAATTAATGAAAATATTAATTACAGTTATTCATCAGAAGAGGAAATAGATAATCAAGTTTCTTTAAAATCTCATGAATTAATTGAAGTTGAAAAGGAAATTAAGGATGTTGAAAATTATTTAAAGAATAGATTCTTAGGAAAAAGAACGATTCCTTTAATAGAAGAAGAAATTGAAGAAGTTAAAGAAAAGATAGAAAAAATAGAAAAATTACTAAAAGCAACAGAAATAGCAATAGAAACTATGAATGAATCAATTAGAGAAGTAAGAGGAAACTTTGGTAATATACTTAATTCTAATGTAATTGATTATTTTAAAACTTTAACAAATAAGGAATATGAAGAGGTTATGGTATCTGACTCTTATGATATGAAAGTAAAAAAGGGAAGAGATATTCTGCCAGGAGCAATATTAAGTAATGGTGCTAATGATCAGTTATATTTATCATTAAGATTAGCTTTTATTAATATGATATATAGGGGGATGGATTTTCCTGTTATACTAGATGATACTTTCGTTCAATATGATGATATTAGAACAGAAAGAGCATTAGAATTATTAATTGATTCTAACTTTAGCCAAACTCTTATATTTACTTGCCAGGGAAGGGAAAAAGAAATATTTAGTAGAAAAAATATAGATTTTACTTATATTAATTTATAATAATGTCAATAATAGTATTGACATTATAAGGGATAGACTATAAAATTAACCTATGAATAATGCAAATCATTTGCATAAATGAGGTGGAATAGTGAAGAAAAAATTAATAAGTTTAGGACTTATATTAGGAATATTAGTTTCCTTTGCTGGGTGTGGCGCTAAGGACTTAGAAGAGAATAATGGAGAAAAATTAAGAGTTGGAGTTACTATAAATCCATTAAAGGATTTTGCAGAAGCTATTGGTGGAGATAAGGTAGAAGTATTTTCTATTATCCCAGACGGAAGTGATGCACATAGCTTTGATCCAAAACCAAAGGACTTAAAGGATTTATTAAATACGAACATATTTATATATAATGGACTTCAGATGGAAGAATGGATAGATTCAGTTTTAGGAACTATTGAAGGCCAAGACGTGAAGGTTGTAGAAGCTAGTCAAGGAATTGATACTATAACTATTGCTGAAGAAGAACATAATCATGAAGAGGAAGGTAATGACCATGAAAATGAGGAAGATCATGACCACGATCATGATCATGGTGGAGTGGATCCTCATGTTTGGCTAAGCTTAGGTAATGCAGTAATAGAAGCTGAAAATATTAAAAATGCTTTTGTTGAAGTAGATCCAGAAAATAAAGATTACTACGAAGCAAACTTTGAAAAGTTAAAGAGCGATTTTACTTCTTTATATGATGAATATAAAGAAAAATTTAAAGATGTAACTAATAAAAACTTTGTTACTGGACATGCAGCTTTTGCTTACTTATGTAAGGACTTTGGTTTATCTCAAAAAAGCATAACTGGTATTTTTAATGATGAAGGTGAAGTAAGACCAAAAGATTTAGAAGAGTTAGTTAATTACAGTAAGGAAAATGGAGTAAAAGTAATATTTAATGAGTCAACTTCAAGTAGTAGCGATGCTGATACTTTAGCAAAAGCAGCAGGAGCTAAAGTGGTGAAAATATATAGCCTTGAAACAAAGGAAGATAATAAGAGCTACTTAGAGGGTATGAAGTATAATTTAGAAACAATATATAATTCATTAAAATAGTGCAAAAATAAAGTGAATTGATACTTTGAATATTATGAAATTTATATTAAAGTATATATGAAATATTAGGTGTGCTAATTATAATAATATGATGTAATTTGAATTTTAAATAAATTCAAATTACATCTTTTTTTAAAAATAAAGAGTATTTGAATTTATATGAATTTCAAATACTCTTATTGTAGCTATAAATAAAGGCATCCAAAAGGTGGATGGCTTACTTATTAATGATATAACATTACCTCTAAATGGTTGAAGGACAGTTATATCTATATTATATTTATATCCAATTTTACAAATTTTATAACTTTCCTTATAAATAAAAAAGGCATCCAAAAGGTGGATGGCTTATTTATCAATGGTATAAAATTGCATCCAAAGGTGGATGGACATTTATACCTATTATATACTATGAATATATACTATAATTAATGATATATATTAATCTTTATAATTATATGTTAAAGTATTATTAAAAGTATGTCAATAAAATTTTAAGGCTATATTTTAACTAGGGGGAAATATGAAATTAAATATATTTTTTGATGAAAGTGGGAAAAAAGGAACTCCACCAATGCTTATGGGAGCAATATCAATTGTAGATAAAATATATACTAATGATATTTTTAGTGAAATAAATAATAATCTTAGAGAGAATAAAATTAAGTATCATTTTACAAAGTATGATGGAAATAGAGGAGAAAAGAAAAATATAATAGATTTATTTACTAAATTATCTCCATATTTACATACGTTTAGATGTAATGTAATTCAATATAAAAAGGGAGATTTACCTATTGAGTTATTTAGTGATATGGTCTACTCTAAATTCCCTGAGCGTGTTTTCTATGGTTTACTTAGGTGTAAAGGCAATATGATGAATATTGAAGCAAGTATTTACATGGAGTATGCAACAGAATACATAAAATTTCCTGAAATATTTAAATCACAATTAAATAGACAATCATTATATAGAGGAGAAAAATTTAACATAAACAGCTGTCTATTGGTACCTAAGAATGAACAAATAGGGGTTGAGCTATGTGATATTATTTTAGGAATAATAAGGGTAATTTTAGATTTTGAAAAGATAAACCCAAGTATGTCAAAAACATATTGCAGTAAAGTCAAATTAGTAAATGAAATACTTATAATACCACATGTATATGAATTCTTTTCGAATATAAAATATTTTGAATGGGATAATATACAATCATTAAAAGAGATAAAATTTAGAGATTATTTAGATACATATAAAGCAATATGTTCAGATATATAAAAATTAATTTTTAAAACAAAAAAATGGTAAAATACTTAAGAGAGGTGATTTATATGAGTAAGGCATTAGATTTCTATAAAAACGAAATTATAAATAAAGAAAAGGAAATAAAAAGTTTAAATAATATTATTAATATAATTTCCATAGTAAGATTAGCAATAGTTATATTAACTATTGGAGTTGGCTATTATTTTTACAAAGAAGAAAATATAGTGTTTTTAATTTCATCTGCTATTTTGGGCTTTTTATTATTTATTATTGTAGCTATTTTTCATAATAGTAAGATAAAGATGAGAAAAGAATGCGAGCTTTATATTAATATTAATAAAAGAGGAATAGATAGAATAAATGGAAATTTTAAAGAACAAGAAGATAAAGGTGAAGAATTTTTAGATGATAAACATCCCTTTATTAGCGATTTAGATGTTTTTGGAAGAAACTCATTATTTCAAATGATAAACTCAACAAGAACTAAGTTCGGTAGAGAAAAGCTAAGTAAAATAATTTCTTTAAAAGATATACCTAATAGAACTGAAATAGTAAATAGACAAGAAGCTATAAAAGAATTAGGAGAAAAAGTCAATTGGAGACAAGAATTAGAAGTAAGATCCACCTTTAATAAAAGTGGAAAAAAGGATATAGATAAATTATTAGAATGGGCATCATCTAAAAAAGAAATAAATCTAGCAATAAAAATTATTCCTTATATTTTTATTGCTATAACAATACTAGCTATTATATTAGTAGCTTTAAGAATTTTACCTATAACATATATGATTTTAGTATTTATGATAAATTATGTAGTTGTTAAGGTTCTAACTAAGGATCTTGGTGAAGTTGTTACATTATTTGGTGATCATAAAAAGGATGTTGAAGCTTATACTAACATACTTAGTTTAATAGAAAAAGAAAACCTTGAAAGTGATTTATTAAGAGATTTAAAGAAAAAATTAGTAAATAACAACAAAAATGCTATTAAAGAAATGAAAGATTTAAAGTCATTGGTAGATTGGCTAGGGGATAGTAGTAGTAATGCATACTATTTAATTTTAAATGTTACTATTTTATCAGATACATTTATTTTAAGAAACTTAGAACAGTGGAGAAGAGAAAATGGAAGCAATCTTAAAGAATGGCTTGAGGTTATGGGGGAATTTGAAGCTCTAGCAAGTATTTCTAATTTATCTTTTGATTTTGATAGCTGGACTTTCCCTGAAATATCTAATGAAGATAGAATAGAAGGTATAGAGATTGCTCATCCAATGCTAGGTCAAAAAGCTGTTTCTAATAGTTTTAAATTAGATTCACAAAATGGAATAAGTAGAAAGGTTGCTTTAATTACAGGCTCTAATATGTCTGGTAAAAGTACTTTTTTAAGGACAATAGGTTTGAATTTATTATTAAGTTATATTGGAGCTCCAGTTTGTGCTAAAAAGTTTAGTTGTAGTATTTTTAGTATTTATACTTGCATGAGGACAAAAGATAACTTAGAAGAAAGTATATCATCATTTTATGCTGAAATATTAAGAATAAAGATATTAATAGAAGCTGCTAAAAAAGGAGAAAAAGTATTTTTCTTATTAGACGAAATCTTTAAGGGAACCAACTCAAGAGATAGACATGAAGGAGCTAAAGTCCTTATAAATCAATTAGTAGGTAATGGAGCAATGGGTCTAGTTTCAACACACGACTTAGAACTTTGCGATTTAGAAGAAAGCAGAAAATGGCTTAAAAATTATAATTTCCAAGAATACTACGAGGATAATAAAATTAAGTTCGATTACAAATTAAGAGAAGGCAGAAGCAAAACCCAAAATGCAGTACATCTAATGAAACTAGCAGGAATTAATTTTAAGGATAATTAAAATAATTGGAACAATAAATAATTATTATATTCACTAGAGAGACATAAATATTAAGTATTGAAAAGAGAGGTATTTATGGAAGTTTTATTAGAGTTTATATTTATCATTATTTTTGAAGGGTGTTTTGAAGTTATTTCTAATAAAAAAATAAATCCTATTATTAGAAGGATTGTTTTATTGATTGTTTCATTATTTTATATATTTTTAGTAATAGGAATAGGAGGATTAGTAGTTAAGGTACCTTTAATAATTGCAAAAATAATATTTATAGCAGTAGCTATTATGATAATATTTTTTATAATAAAGCTTTGGTTAAAAGTCTATACAGTAAAACCTTTTAAATAGATAAATGATAGATAATGGAGATTTAGAACTTGAGACTAAGTAAAAATAATAGATTACAAAAAGTATAATATAATACATTTTCATAATTCCGAGCTTGTGAGGAATTATTACCATAAGAGCTAAGTGGAAAATATATTATGCTGGTGTGACTTGGAGCTTGCGACGAGAAGTAAATATAAAGTAAAAATAACAGACTACAAAAAAGTATAAGGGAACACATTTATCATAATTCCGAGTTAGGGAGGAATTATTACCTTTAGTATATAAGGATATAAATAATATATGAGTGCGACTTGGAGCGAAGCGACGGAGCAACGAATATATTATTTATATCCTAATTTTTTTTGTGGAAATAATAGTGAAAAATATTTGGAAAAATGGCATAATATACTTATGAATATAAAAGAGTGAGAGGTATAAAATGTCATTTGTAATAATTGATTTGGAGTTTAACAACTTAGAAGGGATACATAAATATTATCCAGATATATTTACAAAGTATCCAAGCCTTGAGGATATTGATTTGGATAATGAAATTATAGAAATAGGTGCAATAAAACTAGATAATTATATGAAGCCACTTAATGAATTTAAAGCATATATTAAGCCATCTGTAATTCCAATTTTAAATCCAAAGATTTCTGAAATAACTGGTATAATGGAGAAGGACTTAGAAAATGGTTTGTCCTTTCAAGAAGGAATTCAGAAATTATCAGAATTAATAGATGAAGGAGATATAATATGTTCTTGGGCAAAAGATGATATCATTGAAATAATCAATAATGCAATACATTATAAATATGAAGATTTAAATTGGCTAAAAAATTATTTAGATTTGCAAGAATATTCTACTAAAATATTAGGAAAGAAAAAATCTTTAAGTTTAAAAAATGCTCTTGAAGATTTAAAGATTAAGGTAGATAGTAGTAAGCTTCACGATGCTTTAAATGATGCAATTTATACTTCAGAGGTATTTAAAAGAATATATAACTCCAGAGTTCTTAAAAACTATATTATTAAAGATATATACAATATGCCAGCAATGGATATAAAAAATTTAACTCAATATAAGTTAGATTTAGACAAGCTAAAATGCAAGTGTCCTAAATGCAATATAGATATAGACTTTGAATATGATTTTATACCCATGAAGTGGAGATTTATAGCTATTGGAAGATGTAAAAAATGTAATAATAGAATTATTGATGAAGTTACAGTTAAGAAGACTTTCAGTGGTGAAGAAGTATATAACGAAATTGCAACTATAATTGATGAAGTTGAATATATTGATTATAGTTATAAAATTAAGAAGATAAAAAATAAATTAAATAAATATTAATATTTTATATAGTGTAAAACAATTGCATGGGAAATATGATAAAATTTAAGTATTACTTGGTTTAATTTTAAGTATTGGAGAAGATAAATTATGAATATTGCATTTTTTTTAACACCTAAGAATGAAGTGATATACGAATATTTAGATGCAACTATGAGACAAGTTATAGAGAGAATGGAGCATCATGGATATACTGCTATACCATTAATAGATAAAGAGGGGAAATATGTTGGAACTTTAACTGAAGGAGATTTGCTTTGGAAGCTTAAAAATACTCCTGATTTAAATTTTAGAAATACTGAAAATGTTAAAATTAAAGATATACCAAGAAAAAGAAAACATAAGAGTGTTTCAATAAACTCTAATGTAGAAAGCTTAATTTCTTTAGCTACAAATCAAAATTTTGTACCTGTAGTTGATGATGAAGGTATTTTTATAGGTATAATTAAAAGAAGTGATATAATAAACTATTGCTATAGTGAAATGAGAAAGAAAAAGATAGTTTAAAAATACAAGAAAAAAAGGAGGATTATTATGATAATAGTTATTTCTCCTGCAAAAACTTTAGATTTTAAAGAAAAAGATAGTAACTTACCAATGAGTGAACCTAGATTTTTAGATAAGTCGCAGGAAATAATAAATGAAATTAGTAATTATGATTGCTATTCTTTAGAAAAGCTTATGAAAATAAGTACAAAGTTAGCTATTTTAAATGTAGATAGATTCCAAAAATGGACTAAAGATTTAGATACTGCAAAACAAGCATTGCTTGCATTTAAAGGTGAAGTATTTAGAGGAATGGATGTAGGAAGCTTATCACATTCAGAACTTTTTTATGCTAATGAACACTTAAGAATACTATCAGGATTATATGGAGTACTTAGGCCTTTTGATGGTATTAATGAATATAGATTAGAGATGGGAACTAAACTTAAGGTAAATGGATTAAAAGATTTATATGAATTCTGGGGAACAACCTTAGAGGAAAGTATAATAGAAGAATTAAAAAATCATAAAGATAAAACAATAATTAATTTAGCATCAAATGAATACTTTACAGCTATAGAAGGATTAAGAAAAAATCCTAATGTAAAAGTAATAACTCCTATATTTAAAGAATTAAGAGGAGATCAGTATAAGATAATATCCTTTAATGCTAAAAAAGCAAGAGGAATTATGTCTAGATATATAATTCAAAACGAAATTGAAGATATAGAAGAATTAAAGAAGCTAGATGTAGATGGATACTTATATAACGAAGAGATGTCTACAGAAAAAGATCTAGTATTTATAAAAGAAAAATAGTTAAGGTTGCCAAAAGGCAACCTTTTTTTCATAATTAAAACAATAAAATTTTCTATTATGAGTTTTATTTATGTTTACATTTGATCATATATAAATTATATATACCATAATCATAAATTTAAAATAAAAGAATAAAATTGTAAGGAAGGCTACTATATTTTATGTATAAGTAGTAGTGAAAAAATAATAGTATTTTTATAGTTATATTCTATTTTGTAAAAAGTGATTTTAAATTAAAGGGGTATGAGAATTTTATGGGGATGGAAGATGAAATGGTAAAAGAAGAGAATAAAGAGGAGAAGAAAGAAAGTAAACTTTTTAAAATCTTTAAGAAGTCTATTAAGAGAAAAATAGCAATATTTATTGTAATTATAGTGCTAATTGTTGCAGTAGTAATTGGGTTAAGAAGTGATATTTTCTTTGATAGTAAGACTACAAAAATTGGATTTGAAAACATTGGTGAATTAGCTACACAAACTGCATATTCTACACAATTAGGAGTAATAGATGATTCAAGAGAATTATATGGAGTTACCATACCTTTTACAAACAGTAAATACATATATAGCTGTGATGTTGTTATAAAAGCAGGTTTTAACTTTGGAGATATTGAATGGGAGGAAAACAATAATGTTATTGAAGTTAAACTACCAAAAGCGAAGATATTAAGCAGTGAGCTAGATTTAAATTCTTTTAAGATATATCATGAAAATGAAAGTGTATTTAATCAAATTACTATAACTGAGAATAATGAAGCTATGAAGAAATTACAAAAAACAGCAGAAGAAAATGCCGTTGCAAATGGTTTGTTGGAAAATGCTCGTGATAACTCTGAAACAATATTAAAAATTTTTTTTAGTAATAAATATGATCTAGAAAAATATGAAATAGTTTTTAAAG